>NZ_JAWUZH010000012.1:0-51130 GCF_036281795.1 Francisella sp. 19S2-4 | reverse complement strand
TAAGGCTAAGTTTTTACTAAAAATAGCAAAAATATTCCTATTCATAGAAATTGAAAGATTTATTCAACAGTCTTTCTTATGATGTGGGTTAGGATTATTATAATAGGCTTTTTAACATTTATTTTGATTGAAATTGAAAAAAAGTTAACAAAAAAATACTTAAAGTAAATTAAGTTATTTACCTTCTTCCTCCAGCCATTCTCATACCCATACCCATTGGGTCTGACATTTGAATACTTCTATTAGAATTCATATTTTGGTGAACATAATAGTTTGTTTCTTTATTCATACTATACGACTTTCTCTTAGCAACATTATCAAGTTGATAATCATGTCTATGAAAGAAATATTCACACATATATGGAACATAACTATAGGAGGAGTAATAATTATTATAGTATTCGGAACAGTAACTTGGATAGTAATTGTCTTCTAATTGACTGTTATTATTACTCTGATTTGAAATGTTAATATTATTTTGTATTGTAACCTTATCAGGACTTGAAGGCTCATTAATTACATTTATATTACCAAGATCTATTTTTTTAGAGTTTTTAGTTGGAGTGTTAGAAAAAGAGGGTACTCCGTTATCGTTATTTTCATATATATCAGATGCAAAAGAGCAATTAAAAATAAGACTAAAAATGTTAATTAAAAATATCTTACTTTTCATTTGATACTCCTATGAAATTCTTTATTTAAGAATAGAATTTTTTCTTTTTTGTGTTATTTCTTTTAAGATTACACCAATAATTAAGCTAAGTATTATAAGACCAAAGATAAGGTTCATACCTATCTGCATCCATATGGTTTCATGACTATTCAAATATATGGTTTTTTCTAATATTCCTCGAGTATCTTTAGGTAGTTCTTTTTCTATTTTTCCTTTTGAGTTTATAACAGATGTTATACCATTACTTGTTGTTGTTAAAACAAACTTAGAATTTTCAATGGCTCTTACTTGAGATATTTGTAGTTGCTGTTCACGGGCTATAGAATCGCCAAACCATGAATCATCACTAATTACAGATATTAGTTTTGCTCCTTGTAGTTGATCTCTTACTTGTTCAGGGTAACCTACTTCATAGCATATGAAATTAGCTAAAGGATAGCCAAAAGCATTCATTATCGGTTGAATTTCTTGTCCAGCATTAAAATTACTAAGACCAGCACTATCAACATAGCCGAAAAACTTAATTGGGAAATACTCACCAAAAGGTACAAGATGATGTTTATTATAAACTCCATGACCTTTACCAATTATAATAGAGCTATTGTATATTTTAGAAGAATCTTTTGATTGTTCTATGCTTAAGGAACCAATTAGTAA
This sequence comes from Francisella sp. 19S2-4, assembly GCF_036281795.1. Taxonomy (NCBI): domain Bacteria; kingdom Pseudomonadati; phylum Pseudomonadota; class Gammaproteobacteria; order Thiotrichales; family Francisellaceae; genus Francisella; species Francisella sp. 19S2-4. The sequence continues at coordinate 49,800 of NZ_JAWUZH010000012.1, read as the reverse complement.
AGCACTATTATTTTTATTAGCTATTTTGGCAAGATTATCAAAATAGGAGCTTAAATATTGTCTATAGCTAGGAATTGCATTTTCTGAAAATATAATCAAAGCATTTTTATGTTCTTTAGCAACGGTTTCGTAATATTGCTGCATTCTTACAAAGTTATCTTGATCCCATTTAAAACCTTGGATAAAGTCACCTTGAACTAAATCAACTTTTTGTGTTTGATTCGTTTTTACTAAAGGTTGATTGTGTTGAATAGCAAACCCACATATATATAAAATAGCAATAACAACTATAGATGAAATGACCTTTTTGCTATTACTTTTGTTACAGATATAAAAAGTGATTAAACAAGCAATAAAAGCAATGATATAGCTAACTAAGTAAACACCACCAATATTTGCAAACCATATTAAAGGAGATTCTGTTTGTGAGTATCCTAATGAAACCCAAGGGAATCCGCCCCATAGCAAGTTTGCTTTAACTATTTCAAAAAGAGTCCAAAGTGCAGGGTATATTAGTACTTTAGTAAAATTATTTGCCTTTCTAGTTAGTATATAACTAAAAGTTCCAAAGGGAATAATATGCAAAAAGTTTAAAAGAATAACTAGAGCAACAGCTGCTGCTAAGCCTGCTGCTACAGATTGAGTAAATAGATGAATACTTATATAAACCCAAGATATACTAGTTCCAAAAAAACCAATTCCAAATAAAATAGAAGTAAGAAAAGCTCCTCGAATTTTTTTAGAATTATTTAATATATAGAAAAATATTACTAAAGATATTATCGCTAATATATCTATACGGAAAGGTGCAAATGCTAGCGTTAACAGAGCACCACTTAAGATTGTGATTATTGCTTTAAATATACTACTTTTCATTATTCTTTAAATTTTCGATTAAAACTTTAATAATTTTACGATTATCAGCTTCTTGTATTGTGAATTTTAATCCATCAACAACAATGCTATCACCTTTTTGAGGTAGGCATTCTAGAGTTTGGATAATCATACCAGCTATAGTGTCATAGTCATTATCATCATCTATTGATGTATTAAAATATTCATTAAAATCTTCTATAGATGTTGTAGCATCAATTACAAATTTATTACTAGCAATTTTTACAATATTTTCACTAGTTGTATCAAACTCATCCTCAATGTCACCAACAATTTCTTCTAAGACATCTTCTATTGTAATTAAACCAGAAATAGCTCCATATTCATCAACTACTATAGCTATATGATTTTGACTATTTTTAAAATCTTTTAACATAGAGTTTAGTTTTTTTGTTTCTGGTATGAAAATAGCTGGACGAAGAATATTTTTGATATCTTCTACTTTTAACTCTTCATCTTCTGAAGATTCTACTTCTTTTTCAAAAATTAATTTTAATAAGTCTTTTGAGTGTAATATTCCTAGAACTTCAGATTTATCTTCACAGTATACAGGCAAACGTGTATGACTAGAGTTTATAGTTTTTTTTAGAATTTCCTTAATAGACATAGACATATCTACAGCAACTATTTTAGTATGCGAGATCATGATATCACCAACATCTAATGATGATATTTTCATTGCACCAATAAGCATATTTTGAGAAGTTTTATCAATTACTTCATTATCTGCTGCTTTATTAATAGCATCTATAAGTGCATTTTCACTTTTAATATTAAATATGCTTGATGCAATTCTTTTTATGAAAAGGTTGTTTTCTGACATTGATTAGTTCTCTTGTATAAAATATGGATTATCTATTCCTAGCTTGGCTAATAATTCTATTTCTAAACTTTCCATTTCCTCGGCTTCTTGGTCATTTAGATGATCATATCCTAATAGATGCAATAAGCCATGTATAAATATATGTTGCCAATGATTTTCTAAAGCTTTATTCTGCTCTTTTGCTTCTTGTTCTAGTACTTTTGGAGCTATAACAATATCTCCTAAGAAATCATCTACTATATGATCTGGTAAACCCTCTGGTTTTTCAAATTCAAAAGATATTATATTCGTAGGTTTATCTTTGTTACGAAACTGTTTATTTATTTGTTGAATTTCATCATTTGAAATAATACTTACATTTACTTCAGCTTGATCAATATTATGTTTATCTGCAACAAGTTTAAAGCATTTGATTAGAAGATCTTTACCCGGTATGGGGTGTTCATCATCATTGATTATATTTAGAGTTAAATTATCCATTCCTATATTTTTCTCTTTATACTTTTTAGTATATGTTTTAGTCCTTTATATTATTTCTTAGATAAATAAAATACTTATAGTAAATCTAAGATCTTCTGAAATATTAATTCATTCTAATTCAGAAGTTACGAGTTAGATTCCTAGAATATCATAAACAAGAATAATATCCTATACATTGATATATTATATAGACAGAAAGCAAAAAATACGTTATGAAGATAACATATTTTTTATGTCCCCTCATGTTATAGTAAAGGTAATTCATTGTTGAAATTGTGATACATAATCTTACAAATTACAACTTTTAGTAAATGGTTAAGACTTATTTTATGTTTAACTTTTAATAATATAGGTAAAATAATCATATTTATCCAGACTTTAAATATAGAAAGAGCTACAAAAGCTTAAGAGAAGATATAGTCTATGACAAACAATAAAGAAGATAATTTAAAAGAAGTAGAAACTATTCTTGGAACTCCCTTTGAATGTTTATATGATGAAAAAGATAATAAAATTAGAACTAAACTTTTAGCATTTAGCTTTATAACAATTATATTCAAGTGGTTTAAGCTAAATGTAAGTAGTGATTCATCATTTATTGGGATAAAAATATCAGGGTTATCTAATCAAATATTTGATTTAACTTTATTTATTCTTGTATCTTATTTTTTAATAATTTATATAATTACTTTTTATGAAAAGTTTACAGAATGGAAAATCCGTCTTACAGGAACTAGATTAATATTTTCTCCATATCAGTCAGGAACTTATGCCGATGGTGGACATGATTGTAAGGATCATCATAATGATCCTAGGCAATCTACCTTATATAATTGGATTCAACAAAGATTTATTCTACCTAAAGATTTTCAAAAAAACTTAAATAAACTTGAAAAAAAATTAGAAGACCCTAACTGCAAAATTACTTTAGAAGATATTAATAAAATAAAATATGAGATAACTAGTCTTAAAAGTTCTTATGATAACTTTTATTGCTTACTGGAAAATCCAAGGTTAGAAGTTTCATTAAAAAGGTTTGATAATTGGTTTAAATATTTTAATAAACTCCAGAATTGGAGATGGTTGATAATAGATTCGTTATTACCTGTATTATTGGGAGTTATTGCAATAATAATGTTATTTAAATAAGTGTTTTATCTAATCTTTATTCTCATACTTATCATAAGCATTAACAATTTTTTGAACTATTTGATGGCGAACAATATCTACTGATTTTAGATAAGTAATCGCTATACCATCAATATTATCAAGAATTGATAAAGCATGCCTTAAGCCAGATGTTACATTTTTAGGTAAATCAACTTGAGTAATATCACCTGTTATAACAGCTGTAGTATTAAAACCAATTCTTGTTAGAAACATCTTCATTTGCTCTTTAGTAGTGTTCTGACTTTCATCAAGCACTATGAAAGAGTCATTAATTGTTCTACCACGCATATATGCTAATGGTGCAATCTCAATAGCTTGTTTCTCAATTAGTTTTGTAACTTTTTCAACGCCCATAAAATCAAATAAGGCATCATACATTGGACGTAAGTATGGATCTATCTTTTGTGCAAGATCACCTGGTAAGAATCCAAGTTTTTCACCAGCTTCAACAGCAGGGCGTACAAGTACAATTCTTCTAACTTCACCTTTTTCATACGCAGATACCGCACAAGCTATAGCCATATATGTCTTACCAGTACCTGCTGGACCAACTCCAAAAGTTACAAAGTTATTTTTAATATTATCAAGATATATTGCTTGATTATGAGTGCGGGCTTTAAGTTTTTTACTTCTAAGTTGAACTTCAGCTTCTTCTAATTTCTTTTTAGATTTTGCTTGAGAGGTTTTCTCTTTTGCCGTTGCATTTAGAATGGTTGTTATTTGCTCTAGATCTAACTCGCTATTGCCTGCTAAAATCTCAGCATAACATGATTTAATAAATCTTTTTGCTTGAGTATTATTAGCACTTGAATCACTTGATATTTCAAACTCATCAGCACGGTGTTTGATTTCAACATTAAAATAGTTTTCGATAGCACGAATATTTTCATCAAGATTGCCACAAAGTTGCATCATGGAATCATAATTGTAAGGCTCTAAAACAAATTGAGTTTTATTCATATATTAAACAAGCTCTCCTCTTAGAGAATTTGGTAGGCTTTCTGTTATTGTAACTGTAGTAAACTGACCAATCAAAGATTTATCACCTTTAAAGTTAACAATTCTATTATTTTCAGTTCTACCTGCTAAAACATTTTCATCTTTTTTAGATGTTCCCTCAACCAATATACGCTGCTTTGTATCAACCATTTGTCTAGAGATAATTTGAGCATTACTATTTAATAGGTCTTGTAATCTTTTTAGTCTATCTTTTTTAACTTCCATAGGAGTATCATCAGGTAGATCAGAAGCTGGAGTACCTGGACGCTTACTATATATAAAGCTAAAAGATTGATCAAAGTTAACATCTTTTACTAGATCAAGAAGCTTCTGGAAGTCTTCCTCTGTCTCACCAGGGAAACCAACAATAAAGTCAGAAGATATTGTAATATCTGGACGGATAGCTCTTAGCTTTCTAATTTTTTGTTTGAATTCTAAGATAGTGTGGTTTCTCTTCATATTTGTAAGAATCCTATCCGAGCCATGTTGTACAGGCAGATGTAGATGATTTGCTAACTCTGGAACACTACCATAAGCATCAATCAAATTTTGTGAAAATTCAACAGGGTGAGATGTTGTAAATCTAATTCTCTCAACACCATCTATTTCAGCGATAAAATGTATTAATAAGGCTAAATCAGCTATTTGACCATTTTCCATTGGGCCTAAATAATGGTTTACATTTTGTCCTAATAGTGTGATCTCTTTAACACCTTGTTCTGCTAATATAGCACATTCAGCTAATACATCTTCAAATGGTCTATTTACCTCAGGCCCTCTTGTGTAAGGAACTACACAGTAAGAACAATATTTATCACATCCTTCCATAATAGAAACAAATGCTTTAGCTCCTTCAGCTTTTGGCTCAGGCAAATAGTCAAATTTCTCAACCTCTGGAAATGATATGTCAACTTGAGACTGTTGAGTTTGTCTTTTTTGTTTGATCATTTCTGGAAGTCTATGAATAGTCTGTGGACCAAAAACCAGATCAACAAAAGGTGCTCTTTTAATAATGTTTTCACCTTCTTGAGAAGCAACACAACCGCCTACGCCTATAACTAGATCTTCTTTAGTTTTTTTAAGATTTTTCCATCTTCCTAACTCATGAAATACTTTTTCTTGAGCTTTTTCTCTAATAGAACATGTATTGATTAAAATGATATCAGCATCTTTGTAATCATCTGTCTTTACTGTATGGAAATGTTCATCTAGAACTTCATGCATTCTAGCAGAATCATATTCATTCATTTGACAGCCTAAAGTTTTTATAAAAACCTTTTTTTGTTCTTTCATTTATTAAAACCTTTAATTTTAGTTATTTCTCATTATTAAAATATGAGAGAAGTTTATTTATAGTAAAATGCGCACAAATTCTATCATAAAAATAAAATAAAAGCACTTTTTGAGGCTAGACTAATTATTTGCATTAATGCAAAATACTAAAAGTTTTTATAAAAAGCATCTATATGATGAAGCAGAATCAATTTACTCAAGATGATATTTGGCAATACTGTCTTGATCATACTAGTGAATTATCGACAGATCTTAATCAGCTAAGTTCTCAGACGAAAGAGCAAGTTCATGGAGCTCAAATGTTATCTGAAAAGATAGTGACTAAATTACTTCAGTTCTTTGTATTTGCTAGTAAAGCTAAAATATGTGTTGATGTTGGTACATTTACAGGAATGTCAGCTATAGCAATGGCTGAAATTTCAGCTGATATTGATGTATATACTATTGATAGGCCTAATCAATCAGGTGAGAAAGTAGCAAAAGAATTTATATCCAAATATCCAAATATAAAATATCTTGAAGGAAATGCGATAGATATATTACCAAATTTACCTGATAATATTGATATAGTATTTATTGATGCTGATAAAAAGCAAACTCAAAGTTACTTTGATACTCTAATAAGTAAAATATCTGATAACGGTATAATTATCGTGGATGATATTCTATGGAGAGCAGAAGTCTTAGATCCACAGGATAAGCGCGCTAAGGCTCTTGATGAATTTAATAAATATGTAAATCAAAGAAATGATTTAGAAACATTAGTTTTACCTATCCGCCATGGTATTAATATAATTAGGAAAGTTTAGATTTAGGAGAAATTATGATATTAAAAAAAGTAAATTTAGCATTGTTTTTAGTTGTTGGAGCTTCAAGCTCTGTATTTGCTGTAGGTTGTAATCCTAATGTTGATGGTGTTAAGTGGTATCATGTTTCAGCTGAAAAAAAAGCACTATATTATCAAGCATATAATGTGGCAAGTCAAAAAATAAAGCATGAAGTCAAAAAAGATAATCTTAAAAAAGACACTTGGGGTGTCATATTAGATATAGATGAAACTGCATTAGATAGCTATGCAAATGAGTATAAGAACTATAAAGATTATAAGTTTAAAGAAAGTATGTATAATCAAGCAGATGCCATAGCTACTCCTGGAGCAGCTAAATTTACTCATTTAATCCATGAGCTGGGAGGTTATGTGAGCTTTGTTACTAATAGAGGCGGTAATGATAAAAAAGAGTTTGATGCAACTGTTAGAAATCTAAAACAGCAACATATTTACTTTGATCAAGTTCTTTTTTCAAACGAAAAGGATGGTAAAGAGCAATTTAATAAGAATCCAAGGTTTAATGCTGTAAAAACAGGTGAGTATAACAAAGATATAATTCTAACAAATGAACTACCTGCTCATAAGGTTATAGCTTATTTCGGTGATAATATTCAAGACTTCCCTAATTTGCAGCAAAAGAACATGCAAGTTGCAGATTCAAAGGCATACAAAGAGTTTGGCTCTAAATATTTTATTCTGCCAAATCCAATGTATGGTAGTTGGCAATAAATAAGGAATTTAGCGTGGCAAAATTATATTTTAGGTATTCATCAATGGATGCTGGAAAAACTTTAGATCTTTTGAAGGTTGCATATAACTATGAAGATCGTGGAAGAAAAGCATTAATTTTAACTTCTGCAGTTGATAAAAGAGCAGGGTTAAATAAAGTTAAATCACGAATAGGCATTGATCAAGATGCTTACTCTTTGACAGATTATGATAATATTTATGATTTTGTTAAAAAATATAATCAAGAAGTTTCTATTGATTGCATACTAATAGATGAAATTCATTTTTTTAAACCTAATCAGATTTGGCAATTATCAGAAATTGTTGATGATTTAAATATTCCAGTAATTTGTTATGGTTTACGTACTAATTATTTAGGACAGCCTTTTGAAACAGCTGCTTTATTACTAGCTATAGCAGATACATTAGAAGAGGTTAAGACAATATGTCATTGTGGTAAGAAAGCTAGCTTTAATATGATGGTGCAAAATAGTAAAGCTATAAAAGAGGGTAATCCTATAGTTGTAGATGATGATTCATTAAAAGAAATAGATACTAGATATGTCTCAGTATGTCGCAAACATTGGAAAGATGGTGTATATGAATAGTTTTGGAGTAGAATAATTTATTAGTTCATAAGCATTAATAGCTGTTCAGCATTTGTAACTCCTAGATCTGCAGCCTTTTTATAGTACATCATAGCTTTTTCTTTATTAAAAGATACGCCATTTTCTTGTTCATCATAATACATATTTCCTAGCTCATAATATGCAGGGCCGTAGTTTTTATTAGCAGCTTCTTTGAAATACTCTATAGCTTTTTCATAATCTTTAAGATTATAGTAGTATATACCTGTATAGTATATTGCATAAACGTCTCCTTTTTGTGCAGCATGCTCAAGATTATAAAGTGCTTTATAGTCTCCTTTTTGTGCAAAGACCTGCATTCTTTGAACCTTTTCTTTAGGTGTCAATTGAATCTCTTTATTTGGATTTGCTGCTTGTTGAGATTGTTTATCCTGCTCTTTTATTGTTTTAGTATTATTTGAGTTTATAGTAGTATTTTGTTGTTGTGTTTTTTGGTTATTTTTAGTTGACAAATTATCAAAGACTACAGAATTATTGTTATCTAATTTTGTTGGTGTTGTTAGAGTTGATTGTTTTGGCTTATTCTTTGTAATACTATCAATCAAGTTTTGTATAAATTCATTTTTATTATTATAGAAGTAATATCTTAAACCCGCATATCTATTATTACTATCTTTATCACCTAAGTTTGTATTTAAAGATGAATTATTATTTTTAAATTTAGAGATTTCTAAAAATTTATTTATATAATTAAACTCAGTGTTTTTAGAGTTAATTATCCAATCATTTTCAATTTCTATGTCAGATATATTTTTATAAAATTCTTGTAGTTTATTTTTATCAGTATTTAATAAGTTGATATATATTAAACCATCTAAGTTTTTAAGTTTTTGTTTAGAGAGAATAGAGGGGTCAAGTTGTTTTCCCTGAGTCTCAGCTTTCTCTTTTTCCCCTAAAGCTTTTTGACGTTGTTTTCTTAATAGATCTTCAGACTTATCAATTTCTTTTTGAGCAAGATCTGCTACTTTACGATCAGAGCTATAAAGTAAAGATTGCCATAGTATTAATGCTTCTTTATGATTTTTTGCTTTTTCAAACATTATAGCTTGATCTATCATTGCAGGCTCATATTTTTTAGTTACAGCAGCTGCTAGATATTTGTCTTTAGTATTTGGCTCTTTTGCAGTTATTTTATTAGAGTCATATGCCAAATATATTTGATATAGAAGTTTTGGATCAGTTGTTGATATTAATCTAGGATTCGTCTCAAGAAGTTCAGCTAAACCTAAAATGGCTTTTTTATTACCAGCATCATATGACTTTTTGAAATATTCAATGGATTTCTGGTCATCTTTATTAACACCTTCTCCATACCTATATAAAATTGCTATTTGATTAAATGCTTGAGATGTATTAGATTTTTTATAATATTTATATGCATTTGAGTAGTTTTTTTGTGTTCCTAGGCCATACTGATATAAGTATCCAAGATAATAATAATCTAAATCTGTAGCTTTATTATCATCAGCAAGTTCTTTTAATATTTCAAAAGCAGCTTCATAACCTTTTGAATTTTTATTTTTGATATCAGATATGGCTTTAGAATGAGCTTCTAAAAAAGTTTGGTGAGTATAGTCTATATAGCTATTAACCCCTATAGCACAGGCACCAACTACCACAATCCCTATTAAGACTTTAATAATTCTTTTCTTTTTTGAGACTATTGGTTTAGTTTCTTCAGAAGCTTCAGGCATGTTATCTTGTTCAGACATTGATATATGAGTTTCTAATAAAATATTACTGTAAATTATATAACAGCTTTATCTTATATTTAAGAAATTTAGGTATTTTATATATATAAAAGTGTAATGATTAAATTAAAATTTAGTATAAATATAAACTATTCTTCAGAGGGAGTATTTTGTTTACTTTTATCTATTAACATTTGTTCTTTCTCAGCTTGTATAGTTTCAGGATCTTCTAAAGAAATCTTACCAAAATGTCCAGCTCTAAAATCATGAACTATATTTTTAGCAGCTTGTTTAATATTAAAATTAGTCTTTATTCCTGAGATATCTTTAATTATCTCTTGAGGATGTTTTTCTAGAAAATCTTTCTGATTTAAGAAATTATAGCGGACTAAGAAATTCTTAGTGTTTTTTTCTTTAAGAAAATCTAATAAGTAGCATGCGGTAGCTTCATAATCCATAGCTGTATCACGAATAGAACCTATACTTGCGATCCTAAAACCACTAGCTTCACTTTTGGGACTAGGAAACATAATCCCTGGAGTATCAAAGATCATGAAGCTTTTACTTATATCAATGCGTTGCTGAAGCTTTGTTACAGCAGGTTCATTCCCAGTTTTTGCAACTTTTCTGCCTGCTAATTTATTTATCATAGTAGATTTACCAACATTAGGTAGACCAAAAATAATAGCTCTAATTGGTTTTAAAACTGTGCCTCTATTAGGACATTTCTTCTGTGCAAGATCTATGATTTTTTTAACAATATTTTTATCCCGTAAGGTATTTACAGCAATAGCATTACCATTGTAGTAATTAAGCCATTCTTTAGTGATTTTAGAATCTGCAAGATCATTCTTTGAAAGTATTTTTATAATAGGCTTATCACCAACTATTTGTTCTAGAACTTGATTACTACTAGAGTCTGGAATACGAGCATCAACAATTTCTATAGCAATATCAATAGAGGGCATTTTCTTGCGAAACTCTTTAGTAGCTTTATGCATATGCCCAGGAAACCAATGTAACATTGTAGATAAAAATAATAAATTTAGTTAATATAAACCAAGATTTTACCTATTAGGGGGTATATATGCAAAGCTATATTTTAAAAGATGCTAGAATTTATTCTGATGAAGGTTTTGAAAATAAAGATATAGTAGTTAAAAATAATGTTATTCATGCTGTAGTTAAGCAAGTAAAAGTTACAGAATTTAATTTACCAGTTATTAATCTGACATCAGATGATTTTGTTCTACCTGGATTTATTGATATCCATATTCATGGATCAAAAGGTGCTGATGTAATGGATGGTGATGTTGATGCTCTTGAATTGATTTCAAAATCAATTTATAAGCAAGGTGTTACAAGCTATCTCGCAACAACAATGACAGCTCCAAATGAGCAGATTCTAAAATCTATGGATGCAATTAAGTCATTCAATAATAGATCTTATAATGATAGTGCAAAAATAGTTGGAGTTCATTTAGAAGGGCCATTTATATCTCCAGGTAAGATAGGAGCTCAAAACCCAAACTACCTTCAGGAAGCAGATGTTAATAAGTTAGCAAATTGGCATACAGCTTGTGATAATTTGATAAAAAAAATAACGATAGCCCCTGAAATAAAAAATGCTAATAAAGTAATTGAGTTTTGTAATAGTAAAAACATAGTAAGCTCTATAGGACATACTAATTGTACAATGGCTCAAGCTCTTGATGCTATAGAAAATGGCTGTACTCATGCAACCCATTTATTTAATGCAATGAGTCCAATTGAGCATAGAAATCCAGGAGCTGCTACGGCACTATTGATGTCTAAAAAAGTTTTAGCAGAATTAATTGTAGATGGCATACATTTACATCCTGATATGGTTAAATTCACATATGAGATAAAAGGTTCAAATAATATTGCTTTAATTACTGATGCAATGTCAGCACAAAATGCTGGAGAAGGTATTTTTGAACTTGGTGGACAAAAAGTAATAGTAAAAAATGGTCAAGCAAGATTGGAAAATGGAGTGCTTGCAGGTAGTGTCTTAACTATGAATAAAGCCCTAGAAAATGTGATAAAGTTTACAAGTTGTACTTTGCATGATGCCGTTAAAATGAGTAGCACAAACCAAGCAAAATCATTGGGATTAAAAAAAGGTCATATTAAAGTAGGATTCGATGCAGAGTTCGTTGTCTTAGATAAGAATTATCAAGTTAAACAAGTTATTGGTTAAAATATGAATTTTTTAGTATTAGATACATCAAGTAGATATTGTTCAGTTGCTTTATCTGTGAATGGTATCATTTATAATGATACAAGAGAAATACCTCGACAACATAATAAATACCTTTTAGAAATGATAAAAGGTGTTTTTGAAAAAGCAAATGTTGATAAAAAATCATTAGATTTTATTGCTTATGGGGTAGGTCCAGGAAGCTTTGTTGGAGTTCGACTTGCTGCTGCTGTTTGTCAGGGTTTTGCAGTTGGATTAGATATTCCAATTATTGGTTTTTCAAGTATGTTTACAATTGCAAAAAGTACAAAAGGTAACTTAGAAAAAATAGCAGTTATCCTTGATGCTAGAATGGGAGATTTTTATCTTGGTCTATATAATATACAAGAAGATAAGATTATTTCTGAAAACGTTCATAAACTAGAAGAATATTCTCAATACTTGCATGAGGGTTATAGATTAGTTGGTGATTCAATTGCAGAATTAAATATTCAAAATGATGATTTTAAATTAGATGTTGGTAATATTGTTGGATATGTTTCTGATTTATATACTAAACAAAAATCTCAAGGAAAACTAACACAAGAGGTATTCCCTATATACCTGAGAGGGACATCTCATTGGAAAACTAAGGAGTAATATTTTATGTGTAGATGGATTATGTATCATGGCGATAAGATAAAAATGAGTGATCTTTTAGTAGATCCAGAAAATTCATTAATGCATCAAAGTATACATTCATCTCAAGGAGCTGTGCCTGTTAATGGTGATGGTTTTGGGGTTGGCTGGTATACAAGTTTACATAAAGAGCCAGGGATATATAGAGATCCACTGCCAGCTTGGAATAATCAAAATCTAATATCTCTATCAAAGCATATAAAGAGTAGAAATTTTATGGCTCATGTTAGAGCTAGTACTATTGCACCAACATCTCGCTTAAACTGTCATCCTTTTAGGTTTGAAAGACATATGTTTGTACATAATGGCTCAATAGGTGATTTTGATGATATTCGTCAAGAGATTGAGCAATTAATTAAGCCTATGTATTTTAAGGCAAGATTTGGATCTACAGATTCAGAGGCAATGTTTTTATTGGCATTATCAAATGATTTAGAAAATGATCCAAAGGCAGCTATAATGAAATCTGTTGATCAGATTTTGAAAATCCAAGCAAGAAATGGTTTAGAAGAAAAAGTTAAAGCTAGTATTGCATATTCAAATGGAGAAACCTCATATTCTCTAAAAATCTCTACCATTGGAGATAAGCCATCATTATACTATATAAGTTATAATGACATTATAGATACTCTTGAAATAAAAAAGAAAAATAAACTAAAAAATGGTTTTGTAGTATTGTCAGAGCCTTTAGTTAAATCTGACTTGTATACATATATAGATAATTATACTTGTGTTGAAATTAAAGAAAATAAATTTAAAGTAGAAAAGTTATAAGGAACAAAAATGGCATCGCTAAATAAGAAGATTCAAAATGTTTCAGTTTCACCAACTAATGCAATGGCTGCATTAGCTAAACAAATTAAAGATGATGGTAATGACGTAGTCTCTCTGGCTATTGGAGAACCTGGTTTTAATACGCCTGATATTGTTAAGCAAGCAGGTATTGAAGCTATTAATAAGAATGTTACAAAATACACTAATGTTGATGGTTTAAAAGAACTAAGAGAAGCAATAGTAACACGTTACAAAAGAGAGTATGGTGTTAGTTTTGCTGCAGATCAGGTATGTGTGACATCAGGAGCTAAGCACAGTTTACATAATATTTTTAATTGTATTTTAGAAGAAGGTGATGAGGCAATTTTCTTTGCACCATATTGGGTATCTTATCCTGATATGATTGCTTTAACAGGAGCTAAACCTGTAGCTATTGAAACTAAGTTTGAAAATGATTTTGAAATTGATGTGGCAGATTTAGAAAAACATATTACAGATAAAACTAAAGCTGTAATTATTAATTCTCCAAATAATCCAACTGGTCTGATTTATTCAAAAAAATGTATTGAAGATTTAGCTAAACTTTTAAGAAAATATCCAAATATTTGGATTATTGGTGATGATATATACGATCAATTATTCTTTAAAGATAGAATTACATTAATTACAGAAGTAGCTCCAGATTTAGCAGATAGATATGTAATTGCTAGTGGAGTATCAAAGAACTTTGCTATGACAGGGTGGAGAGTAGGCTTTACAATTGCTCCTAAGATTTTGAATGATGCTATAAAGAAATTCCAATCTCAATCTGCTACGTGTGCTTGTTCAATATCTCAGTATGCAGCAATTACTGCTATGAACATGCCAGCTGAAGATTTGTTATACTTTGCAGAGTCTTATCAGCAAAAAGAGCAATTTGTTTCAAAATGTTTAAAAGATATGCCTTATATAGATGTTAAAAGTGCAGATGGTACTTTTTATTTATTTCCAGATCTTAGAAATCTAATTAAACATACTAATTTTAATAGTGATATTGAATTATGTAGTGCTTTGCTAAAAGAGGAATATGTTGCTATGATGCCAGGTACAGCATTTGGCTTGTCAGGCTTTGCAAGAATTAGTTGCGCAAATGAGATGTCTGAGTTAGAAAAAGCAATGGATCGGCTAGCTAAATTTGTTGATAGACATATTTCCAAATAATTACTTTTAAAATTAATACTCTTATACTTCTAAATCTATATATCTATTTAAATATTATAAATAGTTTCGACACATCAATTAATTACTGTTAAAATCGTATTATTATTGCTTTCTAAAATTCTTATATGAAAAAGTGTGGTTACATTTCAATAATTGGTAGGCCAAATGTTGGTAAATCTACTTTACTAAATAATATCCTTAAATATAAGGTTAGTATCACTTCTCGCAAACCTCAAACTACAAGACACCAAATTACGGGAGTCAAAACTATTGGTGACACTCAGTTTATATATGTAGATACTCCTGGAATTCATACTAAAGAGCCAAAAGCTATTAATAGATTTATGAATAAAGCGGCAACAACTATGGTGAAAGATGTTGATGTAATTTTATTTGTAGTAGAAATGGGTAAGTGGACTGAGCTTGAAGATAATATAGTTGAAAAGTTAAAGTACTCAGAAATACCAATATTTCTTGTAGTTAACAAAGTTGATAAAAAGAAATCTTTAGAAGCATCGATGTTTATTGAGTCTGTTAAAGAAAAATTAAGTTTCTATGATGTGATTTATGTATCTGCTAAGCAAGGTCATAATGTAAATGAGCTGGAGTCAAGAATAGAAAAGCTTTTGCCTGAGTCAGAGTATTTCTTTTACGAAGATGATCAAGTAACTGATAGAAGTATCAAATTTTTAGTTTCGGAAATTATTCGTGAAAAGATAATGCGTACAATAGGTAATGAAGTTCCGTATCAAATAGCTGTTGAGATTGATAGCTATAAGGTAGATCATGAAAAAAATATTGTTGATATTTATGCAAGTATCTTGGTTGAACGAGATAGTCAAAAAGGTATTGTTATAGGAGCAAAGGGAGCTAAACTTAAAAAGATTGGTACAGATTCACGTATAGATATTGAACGTCTAGTAGATATGAAAGTTAACCTTAAAACACATGTTAAAGTTAAAAGTGGTTGGTCTGATGATGATAGAGCATTAAAATCACTTGGTTATGACCTTATGTAAATTATGCAAAAACTTATTATTAATAAGTCGCGAAAGTATCGAACTATATTTTATGGATGCTTAATATTTTCAGCTAGCTTTATTTTGATAGTTTATTTTAGTGGCAGTAATATTAAGTATTTAGGATTATTGTTTATTCTAGGTTCAATATTTTTTGAATTTAAAGATAATAAACGATCTATAGATGCTATTGTTTTACCTGAGTTAGATGATAATAGTTTGAAGTTTATTATTGATAATAAATTAAGTGACTTTTGGCTAATAAGAAGACATATAATTATAAATGACTGGATATATTTATATGTTATCCAGCAAGGCTCAAATAAAAAGTTAAAGATATGGTTTCATAAGTCTAATTTTAATGACCAAAATGATATTAGAGATTTAGCAAGATATCTTTTATTTAATTAAAATAATTAATCTTTATCGTTCTATTGTGTATACTTCTAAATTAAGATATTTCCAATATATATTTTCTGATGTTACAGGAATTTAAATCTAAAATTAATAGCTTTTTAAATAGCACTCAAATAATAGAAAATGAGCTTCTAAGATATGCATATTCTACAGATGCTAGCCTTTATAGAATGGTTCCTAAGCTTGTATTATTTGTGAAAAATGAGCAAGAGGTAGTTGAGCTTATAAGAGTTGCGAATCAATATGACATTAAACTTACTTTTAGAGCTGCTGGGACTAGTCTATCTGGTCAAGCTGTAACTGATGAGGTATTGGTTGTATTAGCTTCTGACTCTTGGTTAGATTATGAAATTTCTGATAATGGTAAGAAAATTAAATTACAACCAAGTATTATTGGTGCTGAAGCAAATAAATATCTTAAAATCTATGATAGAAAGATAGGACCAGATCCTGGATCAATTAATACAGCTAAAATTGGTGGTATTATAGCAAATAACTCGAGTGGAATGTGTTGTGGAACTGCTAAAAACTCATATGCAACGTTAGAATCTATGCGAGTTGTTTTTGCAGATGGTAGTATTCTTGATACATCAGATCAAACTAGTATTATCAATTTTAAAACTACTCATAAAGAGTTTATTGATTCAATTTTAGAAATTAAACAACAGCTAGTAAATAATCCAGAGTTGGTTGATTTTATAACTAAGAAATTTGCTATTAAAAATACTAGTGGCTATAGCTTGAATGCTTTTCTTGATTTTAAAGATCCTATAAAGATTATTGAACGGCTTATAATAGGTTCTGAAGGTACTTTAGGTTTTGTAAGTAATGTCACATTAAATACAGTCCCAGAGTATAAGTATAAAGCTTTAAATCTAATATATGGAGATTTGGAGGATTTAATAAAATTAACAACGAAATTAGAACCTTTTTCACCATCATCTGTAGAGTTGCTTGATTATTTATCTTTAAAGTCTGTATCAAATGTGGCAGAACTGAAACCTTTTTTGATTCCTCTAGAAAATCCAAATATTGCTGCAATAATGGTAGAGTTAGCGGAAGATGCTGAGGAAGATTTAAATAATAGATTAGAACTTGTAAATAAATGTATACAAGATACTAGTATATACCATCAAGTAGGATTTAGAAAAGATGAATCTGAAATGCAAATTTTATGGAAAGCAAGAAGTGGTGTACTACCGACAATCGCAGGACAAAGACCTAATGGAAGTAGCGTTTTAATTGAAGATATTGCTGTAAATATTTTAGATTTACCGAATCTTATTACAGATGTTAAAGAATTATTGAATAAATACAATTACTCAAACGCCGCTATTTTTGGACATGTATTAGCTGGAAATATTCACTT
Source organism: Francisella sp. 19S2-4 (assembly GCF_036281795.1). Classification (NCBI taxonomy): domain Bacteria; kingdom Pseudomonadati; phylum Pseudomonadota; class Gammaproteobacteria; order Thiotrichales; family Francisellaceae; genus Francisella; species Francisella sp. 19S2-4. Next base: position 32,567 of record NZ_JAWUZH010000012.1, on the reverse strand, counting down.
TGTTTTGACTCCCAATTTCAATAATGAAAAAGAGGTTCTAGAATACGATCAGTTTATGCATGAACTTACACACTTGGTTGCTAAAAAATATAATGGTTCTTTAAAAGCAGAACATGGCAGTGGTAGAAATATTTCTCCATTTGCCATAGTTGAGTGGGGTAAGAAATGTTGGGATATTATGTGGCAAATTAAAAAATTATTTGATCCAGCAAATATTTTAAATCCAGATGTTAAGCTTACAAATGATAATAGTTTACATTTAAAAAATCTTAAAGAGCTAAATAGTGTTGATACTCAAATAGATAAATGTATGGAATGTGGTTTTTGTGAGCCTGTATGCCCATCAAGAAATTTAAGTTTAACACCAAGACAAAGAAATACTGTTGCTAGAAAAATTCAAACCCTAGATGATAGTACAAAACAGAGATGGGTTAAGGATTTTAATTATTATGGTATCGAAACATGTGCAACAACTAGTTTATGTAAGACTCGTTGTCCAGTGGATATAGATACAGGGGCATTTATTCTTAGTAAAAAAGCAAAAGTAGATAAGATAGTTAATCATGCTAGAGAAATAAATATAGCAAAACAGAAAGTTAAAATAGGTAATATGGCAGGTAGTGTCATTGGTAGAAGTAATTTACAAAATTTAACACAAAATCTTCATAACAGATTTAAATCTATACCAATATATTTAGAAACAATGCCTAGAGTACAAAAATCTAAATTTAATGATTCTCATGTTCTTAATAAAAAAGAAAAAGTTCTTCTTTTACCTGCGTGTCCAAATAGAATTTTTGCTAGTGAGCAAGATTATGCTAAATATCCTAGTCAAATGATTTTAGAAAAGCTTGGTTTTGATATTAGCTATCCAAATAATGTAAATAAGCAATGTTGTGGGCAAATGTATCATTCACAAGCAAACTACACTCAGCAAAAAGAAACACAAGATTTCTTAAAAAATAGTATAGATTTTAATAGTTATAAACATGTTATAACTGACAATAGCTCTTGTGCAAATTTTGTTAAAGATCAAGATCTTAAAATATCAAACATTAATAATCTAATTTTAGATAATTTAGAAAAGCTAAGCCTAGAAAAGAAATTTAAAAGAATTGCTCTACATATAGATTGCTCAACGAGAAAGCAGAATTTAGATCAGAAATATATTGATGCTTTAACTAAGTGTTGTAATGATGTGGTAATACCTGAGAGAATATATTGTTGTGGCTTTGCTGGAGATAAAGGTTTTACGACACCTGAATTAAATAAGGCTAGTCTCAACTCATTAGATACTCAAATAACAGATTGTGAGATAGGTGTTAGTTTTAATAGAAGTTGTCAAATAGGTTTATCCTACTATGGAAAAGTTAAATATATTTCTTTTATAGAATTACTTTTAGAATGTTCTACTACTAAATAAATCTATTTAGTCAATATTATTAAAGATATCTTGAGATACTTTTTCAACAGCTTGATCACCATTAACTTTAATATATTTTGGAGTTTTTGTATTGTTTGAGGAGAAGTTTCTATAAAAATCAATTAATTTCGCTGTTTGTTGATGATATACAGAAAGTCTTTCTCTTACAGTGTCTTCGTTATCATCTGTGCGAGTTATTAATGCTTCTCCAGTTATATCATCTTTATCAGCAACTTTAGGCGGATTAAATTTAGTATGATAAGTCCTTCCTGATGCAGGATGAACTCTTCGACCTGTAATTCTCTCTATAAGAAGTTCATTGGCAACATCAACTTCAACTATATAGTCTATATTTATACCAAGCTTATCTAATTGCTCTGCTTGAGCTATAGTTCTAGGTACACCGTCTAATAAGAAGCCATTTTTACAATCATCTTTAGATATTCTATCTTTGACAATTTCTATAATGAATTCATCTGAAACTAATTGACCAGCATCTAAGACTTTTTTTAACTCATTTCCAATTTGACTACCTGACTTAATAGTTTCTCTAATCATATCTCCAGTAGAAATATGAGCTATATTATATTTTTGTTCAATTATTTTTGCTTGAGTCCCTTTACCTGCTCCAGGAGCTCCTAGAAGTATTATACGCATAGTTTTATTAGCCTTAACCTTGAAAGAATAGTTTACATAACATGCATTTAATTATAAAATAAATGCCAATATATATCTATAAATAGCGTATTAAATTTTATATTAAGAAATATTAGTTTTTAGATTAAAGATAGCTAATTTTTAGGTTAAATGGGTAAGAAAAGAGAGCCAGATGATATCCTTATTACTTGAGAAAAAACGAAGACAAGCGCAAAAAACAGTTTTAGGTGTTGAGTTTGATACAGCATCACTAGCTGCTGTGAAGCTTAAAAAAACTCATGATAGCTACTCATTACTAAGTTGTGATAGTGATATTTTTCCTCCAGAAGCATATTTTGAGGATCAGCTGACCTCTGATTATGTTGGTGGGGTAATAAGTAATATAGTTACTAATAATAAATTAGGTTATTTTACGAAGTTGGGATTTACAAGTTATAATGACATAGATGTTATAAAAGAAGAACTTATATGTGATAAGAAAGGTTTAGAAATTATAGAGAAGCAAGGCGTGTTATTTTATATAGTGGAGCATTTTTTAAAGAAAAAATTTCCAGAAACCTATGCCCAAATTGCATTTGATTATGAAGATGATGTTAACAATAAAGGTCTTTTAACAGTATATTATATATCTGATATTGATAAGGTTAATCAATTACGTAATATAGCATCTAAAGCTAAAAAATCCTTATCAGTATGTACTTTAGATAAAATTATTATAACTAGTTTTGTGAATGATCTTTTTTTATCTGAAATCTCAAATAATTCGGGAGATATAGTATTATTGGGTTTGTATGCAGATAAGTTATCGATATGTAGTTTTTCTCCTAAAGGGGATTTTAGAAATTATGAGGTAATAAAAATCTTTGATACAAAAATGTCAGACGTCAGTTATATTGATGAGGTTATTCAGCTTTTATTAAGATTTATGGACTTTATGTCTCTAGATATAAGTGGTAATGATTTTGACTATTTTGATGAAGCTAATAATGCAAAAGTATATGTATATGGCCTTAAACAAAATTTTGAGAGTATTTTTGAATCAATTAGAGATCTATCTCAGAAACAATGTGAAGTATTAAATCCTTTTATTAATATTAACCATGATAATTTTGGAGAAATAGAACAGCCATATCGTTATGTAGTACCTGTAGCAATAGCTATGAGGGAGGCTTTATAAGATGAAAGAACTAAATTTTATTAGAGGGCGTTGGAGGAAAAAACAATTAATATACATGGTAATAGACTTTGTATTTATGGGAGTTGTTGCTTTTGTTTTAATGCTTTCAATATCTATAATCTTCTCATGGTCAAGTGATGAAGATATAAAAGTGAAAAACTATTTACAAACACAAATTTCCAAACTAAATAATCAAGCTTCGGAGTATAAAACAGTAAAAGATCAGCGAGATAAGCTTCTTGATCAGTCTTCAGATTTGGCAAATATTAAGGCAAGCCAATACTATATTTTACTTGGTATAGAAAAAATATCACGCGCTATTACAGAACAATTATATATAACAAATATTAACTATGTTACAAGTTCTGATATTTTAATATTAAATGGAGAGGTTAAGGATCTTAAACTTCTTTCTGTATTTATGAAGAATTTAGAAACAGAATTTAGAGTTAAAAAAGTTGAACTAAAAAGCCTAGGTTCTGAGAAGAATGGCCAAAGAAGTTTTGCTTTAGAGTTTAAGTTTGGTGAAGAAAATGCATTTAAGGGAGATAGTGTTAGATGAAGGAAAAAGTAGAAAAGTTTTTTCTATCTAATAAGTATTCAAAACTAATTATAGATGCTCCTTTAAAGATTAGACTTCCTATAATGTTTATTGTGCTTGTTATTTTTATGTTCTGTTTTTACTTGATGCTTGTAAATCCTGTATTGTTAGAGGAGCAAAGAGCTCAGGCTCAGATTAAATCTATGGAAGCAAGAATTCCTAGCCTTGTTAAAAAACAAAAAGACTTAGTAGCTTTGCAAAATGAAGTGAAAATACTAGAACATCATAATGCTGAAGAAAGGTACAGTATTCCAGAAAAGCACTCAGTACCAATATTTTTATCGACTCTTAATGAGGCTATTAGTAGTTCTGGAGTAACTGTGATAGATTTGTCTCCAGCAGGTGTTGAAAAGAATAAATATTTAGATTTATATGCATTAAATTTTAAAGCTAAGCTAAGCGGAACGTTTCCTCAGATGATAAAGCTATTTGTTGCTTTAATTGATATGAAAGATATTGCAGTTATTACAAACATAAATATTAAAAAAGAGTCTGATACTAAGTTGCTTATAGAATTAAATTTACAGACCTATTCACGTCAGGGTGTGGGGGCTTAGTTCAAATGATTAGATTTAATTTTTTAGTATTTATTGTATTTACTTTTCTAGCTACATATAGTTTAAGCTTTGCTAATTATGAGTCTAGAGTTAAACAGATTGATCAATTAATAGCAAATAAAATGAGTACTATAAAAAGCTCAGAAAAATTAGAAATCCCTGAATATAAAGGTGATACATTAACTTTTAAAAGGCTTTCAAAAATAAGAAATTTATTTGATATAAATCATAGTTTACCTTTTGAAAAAAAGAAGATAACTCCAAAACAACATAAAGAAGTTGTTAAGCTAAAACCAATAATTATTCCTCCACAATTACAAAAAATTATGGATGCTAAACCTACAAATCTTCAACAATATCCAGTAAATTCTTTTAAGTTTGAAGGGACTGTTTATCAAAATAATCAAAAATGGGGAGTTGTTGAAAATCCTCAGGAAAAAAAACCTATTTATCTAAAACAGGGTGAGTTAATAGGTCAAAATTATGGCCAAATTGAAAATATTACAAAAGAAGGCATTCTTGTAAGCGAATGGAAAAAAGATACAAATAAAAGAGTTTGGGAAAAAACTCAGGTAGTTATACATTAAGGTAAAACAATGTTTTTTAGAAAAAAGAAATTATTAGCTATTTTGACGATATTAGGTGGAGTTTTGGGATATGATTCAGTTTTGGCTGAAGCAACAAAAAATGGTTCGGTAACTACTAATTCAAACCAGTCTGAAAAAGCAACAACCCCTGAAACGAAAGTAGTTGGTCGTGAAGAAAATAAAAATACTAATGATAAGCATATAAAAGATCTTGAGTTTCACCGTAGTTTAAATGGCGGTGCTGTATTTGAGGTTTTGTTTGAAGAAAATATTAGTGGTTTTTCTGATTATAAAACCAAATTATCACAAGATGGATATACTCTAACAATTACTTTTAATGACACTACAATATCTGATAGATGGGTTAGTAATATAGATACTAAAGTATTTAATACTATCGTAGACTCTATAAGAGTGCATAAAGAAAAAAATGATGTTGTTTTTGTTATACATTCACTTGATAGAATTGCTTTGAATGATTTAAAAGAAGGTGATGCTTTTAAATTTAAAATTGATAGACGTAATAGTCGTGTAGAGGGATTTAATATTAATGAGCCAATTTCTATTTCTTTTAAAGATGCTCCTGTACAAACAGTATTACAAGTATTATCAGAGTTTGCTGGATTAAATCTTGTTGTTAGTAGCAGTGTTCGAGGAAATATATCTATTGATTTAAAAAATGTTCCTTGGAATGAGGTTATGAATATAGTTCTTGTAAGTAAAGGTTTAGCAACTAAAAAAATGAATAGCATATTATATGTTGCAACAGCTGCTGAGATTGCTGCTCAAGAACAACTTGAATTACAGACAAAACGTTCTTTAGAAAATAACGCGACCTTGGTAACAGAGTTTATACCACTAAATTATACTACAGCTCAAGCTGCACAAACAGTAATTACATCTATGGCAAAGCAAAATGGTGGCATAATGTCGCCAAGAGGTAGTATAACTTCAGATGCTCGAACGAATACACTTATTGTAACTGATACAGAGGAAAAGATGCCTCGTATTAAAGAGGTTCTTAATGAAATTGATATTCCAAACGATCAGGTGTTAATTGAGTCAAGGATTGTCGAAGTTGCTAGAAGTAGTACTTTAAAACTTGGTTTTAATTATGGTTTTCAAGGTGGTGGAACTAATGTGGCATTTAATACTTTTAATTTAGGCGCGGCAGGTGCTGCGGCAAATCCTGTAACTGATTTAGCAGGAGCTACAGCCGAGCTAGGCTATGCTATTTTTGGCGGAGCTAAGTTAACTGTTGAAATACAAGCTCTAGAGGAAGAAACTTTAGCTAATCAAGTTGCTTCGCCACATTTAGTCGTAGCGAATAATGAGACAGCTTTTATTAAGCAAGGTGAGGATATTCCTTATAACCAATCTACAGCATCAGGTGCGGCATCTATTGCTTTCCAAGAAGCTGTTTTAGAGCTTCAAGTTACTCCACAAATTGCTCCAGATGGTAATATAGTTATGGATTTGCTGGTAACAAAGAACAGTGTTAATCCGTCAACAGCAACAGGTGAGGGTAATCCTCCTGCTATTAACAAACGAGAAATAACAACTAAGATAATGACCAAAGATGGTCAAACAGTTGTGATTGGTGGAATCTATGAGAAGAAACAAAATGAAACCCGTAATAAAATTCCTATTTTAGGAGATATTCCATACTTAGGATATTTATTTAGTTATACAGAAATATCTGACACTGATACTGAACTTTTAATATTTATAACACCAAAAATTATCGAAACAAAAATACAAAGATAAATAAGTATATAATAGTTGCAAAAATATACTTATTTAGGTATCTTATATAGCTATATTTTTATATAAAAGGGGTGATTAGTAACTAACTATCACAGTGTGTAATTAACTTATAATTTTGAGTCAAAAATGATAAGAACAAAAAATATTTTCTTAATAGGTCCAGTAGGTGCTGGAAAATCTACTATAGGTAAACAATTAGCTAAAGAATTAAAGCTAGAGTTTGTTGATTCTGATGAAACCATAGAAAAAAAATGTGGAGTTGATATTAATTGGATCTTCGATTTAGAAGGTGAAGAAGGTTTTAGAAACCGTGAAAGAGATGTTATTGCTGAGATTTTGTCTGAAAAACAAAATATAGTATTAGCAACAGGTGGTGGCGCAATACTAGATCCTGATACAAGATCTTTATTGTCATCTAGAGGAAAAGTTGTTTATTTGGAAGCTACTATTGAGCAACAATTAGAAAGAACTGCTAAAGATACTAAAAGACCTTTGTTAAGAGTAGATGACAAAAGACCAGTTTTAGAAGAGTTAATGGCTGAGAGAGAGCCTTTATATAGAAGTATTGCTGATGTTGTTGTTGAAACAAACGGAGCAACAGTGAAAAATATTGTTAATAAAATATCTACATTTTTAGTAGAAGAAACAATCCTGTGATAGACAAATTACATGTAACTCCAACATCTAGCGATAATTATGAAATAATTATAGATTCATCGTTAGATTTTTCTTATATATCTAAATATTTATCTAATAAACAAGTTCTAATTATAACAAATACTACTATTGAAAAGTTATATTTAAATAGTATATTTGAATATGTATCTAGTAAGACACAGGTAAAAGCATGTATTCTAGAAGATGGTGAACAATTTAAATCACAACAAAGCTTAGATAAAATTTTAACTTGCTTGTTAGAAAATAAATTTACGCGCTCTTCTACAGTGCTAATTGCTCTTGGTGGAGGTGTAATAGGGGATATAACTGGTTTTGCAGCAGCTATTTATCAGCGTGGAGTTGATTTTATTCAAATACCAACAACGCTACTTTCGCAAGTAGATTCTTCTGTAGGGGGTAAAACAGCTATAAACCATACTCTTGGAAAGAATATGATAGGCGCTTTTTATCAGCCAAAGCTGGTTTATACATCAGTAGAGTTTTATAAAACATTACCTTTAAGAGAGTTTATCTCAGGGATGGCTGAAGTAGTAAAATATGCCTTTATTTCGAAAGATTTTTATATCTGGTTAGAATCTAATCATCAGAAGATCTTAGATAAAGATCAAAAGACTTTAATTGAGATGATAAAAAGAAGTTGTCAGATAAAAGCTCAAGTAGTTGCTGAAGATGAAAAAGAGTTAACAGGAGCAAGAGCAATTCTTAATTTTGGACATACATTTGGTCATGCTATTGAGAAGTGTCAGAAGTATCTTGGTTTAAAACATGGCGAGGCTGTTGGTGTTGGTATGGCTCAAGCTATTGATTTTTCATGCTTTTTAGGAATATTAAATTTTCAGCAAGCTAAAGAGTTTAAAGAATTTATTACTAGTTTTGATATATCTATAGAATTTCCAAGTAATATTGATAAAAGAGAATATCTTGATGCAATGCTTTTAGATAAAAAAAATAGTAATAAAATGCTTAAATTTATTTTAGTTAGAGATATTGGAGAATTACAGTTAATATCCGAATCACGTAGTAATCTTCAGAAATTCTTAGAAAACTAAGTTTGTCTAGAAAATTTTATTATTTTTATTATAAACTCTAATGAAATTTGAAATAACTAATAGAATTTATGATTAGAAACTTTTTAATCACAATTAAATGTTTCTTTTCGCAGTGATTTTATATATCAAGAAAGGTAATATTAACTCTTACTATCAATTAAATTTCTTGTAGCTTTTTTTAACTGATTTCTATAGTAATCTAGATTTCTAGATGATTCATCTTTTAGATCTTTGATTTGTTGAGTTAGAAAAATTATTTGATTTTCTAGACTTTCTTTTAAATCTGATATTCTTTGCTTTGTTTGCTCTTGGATAAGATCACTATATGACTTTGCATCTTTAGCTAATCTTTCAGCTGTTTCACGACGGATACTTTCTTTAACTAAAGCAGAGTAAAGTTTTTTAATTTTTATTTCATCATTTGGTTCATTTAAAAGTGTAGACCATTCTTCCGATATATTACTAAATAGATCTAGTTCATCAATTTCTTGAAGTATTTTTATAGCATTTTGACTAATAGCCATTAGATTTAAGTCCTTATAAATTTTTTGGTAAAACTATATTTATAGAGAAAATTAGTACGTAAATTGAGTTATTTTCATAAAACTAGCTAAATAATACCTAATTGTTTGGTTAATTTAAAGAGTATTTTTTTAAATAATTTGGTTAAGTATATTGGTTGTATCAATTGTATGGTATAAACTAGTGTAATTCTTATATTATATGGTTTATTTAAAGACATGCTTATAAAAAATAATGATCTTATATTTAGTTCTTCTGAAAAGATAAAATACTCGGCAAGAAGAGGCATGCTTGAGTTGGATATTATACTAGCTCCATATCTAAATAATTGCTATATGAAAGAAGACCTTAAAAATAAAAAACTTTTTGTAGAATTCTTAACAAGTGAAGATAGTGATATGTTTGATTGGCTTTTCAAAGGAGTAGAAGCTCCTCAAAAATATCAAGAATTAATACAAAAAATTGTAAATGAAAAGAAAAAATTTAATAAAGATAATTTAAAGTAGGAAAGAGGAAGTCTTATGAATAATTTACTAAACCATACAGGTGAGTATCCTATTTCTAAGGAAATAATGAGTATTTCTCAATATTGGCTTATAAATGAAAAGCAAGCGGTTACGAATCTTGTAGAAAAAGCACAAATTTCAAGTGTTTCAAAAGCAAAAGTTCGTGAGAGAGCTTATGATTTAGTAGCACAAGTGAGAAAAAATAGACTTAAAAAATCTGGTATAGATGCATTTATGATTGAGTATGATCTCTCATCAGAAGAAGGTATTGTTCTTATGTGTTTAGCTGAAGCATTATTAAGAGTACCTGACAAATATACTATAGATTTACTTATTAAAGATAAATTAACAAGTGCAGCTTGGAAAGAGCATGTTGGTATGGAAAAGCATTTATTTGTGAATGCTGCAACTTGGAGCTTAATGCTAACAGGTAAAATCTTAAAAGATAGTAAAAACTCATATAGAAAAGTTTTCCAAAATTTTCTTAAGAAAACAAGTGAGCCTGTAATTCGTCAAGCAATGAAACAGGCTATGAAAATTGTTGGTAAGCAATATGTGCTTGGTGAAACAATAGAAGAAGCTCTAAAAGTATCTCAAGTGAAGGTTGCTAAAGGATATAGCTATTCTTATGATATGCTTGGTGAAGCTGCAATGACTATGGAAGATGCTGAGTATTACTACAGTCAGTATTTACATGCTATAAAAGAACTTGCCAAATATGCAGTAAATAAAGAAATCAAGAAAAATCCTGGGATTTCAATAAAGTTATCTGCCTTACATCCACGTTATGAGGTTGCGAAACATCAAAGAGTTCATGATGAATTATATCCAAAGTTATTAAAATTAACTGAACTAGCAAAAGAATATAATGTAGGAATGAATATCGATGCTGAAGAAACAGAAAGGCTTCAAATATCATTAGAATTAGTTGAAAGATTGGCTAATGAAAAATCATTAGAAGGTTTTAATGGAATAGGTATAGTTGTTCAGGCATATCAAAAGAGAGCTCCTTATGTTCTAGAGTATTTATCAAACCTTGCAAAGAAAACTAATAGAAGATTCATGGTACGTCTTGTAAAAGGTGCTTATTGGGATGCTGAGATAAAACATTCTCAAGAACAGGGCTTAGAGGGTTATCCTGTATTTACACGTAAATATCATACTGATGTATCATATCAGGCTTGTGCTAAACAACTTTTTGAAAATCATCAATATATTTATCCGCAGTTTGCGACGCATAACGCTCAAACAGTAGCTGTTGTAATGGAACTAGCTCAAGGGAATAAGGATTTTGAGTTTCAATGTTTACATGGGATGGGAGATCCCTTATACGATAATATAGTTGGTAAAGATGGTTACGAAGAGATTCCTTGTAGAATATATGCTCCTGTTGGTGGACATAAGCATCTTTTAGCTTATTTAGTTAGAAGACTTTTAGAAAATGGTGCTAATAGTTCTTTTGTAAATAGAATTGTTGATGAAAATTTACCAATAGAAGAATTAATTGAAGATCCAGTTAAGAAGGCTGTAGATCATGGTTGCGATCAACATCCAAATATTCCTTATCCAAAAGACATTGTAGCTCCTAGATTAAATTCTCAGGGCTATAATACTAATGATTTTGCTATTTTAGAAAAAATGTATAGTGATATAGAGAAGTATACTTCTAAAAATACATATAAAGCAAAGCCAATAGTATCTAACGTTAAGTTTGATAAAGAAGAATCTGAAAATGTAATTAATCCAAATACAAATGAAGTTATTGGTAGTGTGATTAATGCAGATGCTAAAATAGCAAAAAGGGCATTAAAAAATGCTCAAAGCGCATTTAATGATTGGAATGATACTCCTGCAACGCAAAGAGCAGAGATATTAGAACGCTTTGCAGATCTATTGGAAAAAAATACAAATGAGTTTATTGCTATAGCAATGATTGAAGCTGGTAAAACTATATCTAATGCGATAGATGAGGTCAGAGAGGCTGTAGATTTTTGTCGTTATTATGCGGCTCAAGCTAAAAAAGAATTTAATGGTCCGATAGATTTACCTGCTCTATCTGAAAACTTAAAACAAATAGAGTTTAGTGGACGAGGAGCTATGGTATGTATTAGTCCATGGAATTTCCCATTAGCTATATTCTTAGGTCAAATCACAGCTGTTCTTGCTGCGGGTAATACAGTTGTAGCAAAACCAGCTGAACAAACTCCTATAATTGCATACAAAGCTATCAAACTTTTATTCAAAGCGGGTTTACCAAAAGATGTATTACAATTTACACCGGGTGATGGAGCTACAGTTGGTAGTGCTCTAGTTAAAAGCCCTGTTTGTAAAGGTGTTATTTTTACAGGCTCAACAGAAGTTGCTGGAATTATAAATCAAACACTAGCAAATAAATCTAGTGAGATAGTTCCATTTATTGCTGAAACTGGTGGTCAAAATGCAATGATTGTTGATTCATCATCTCTTCCTGAACAGGTTACTGCCGATGTTATGCGTTCAGCATTTGATAGTGCTGGTCAGCGTTGTTCAGCATTACGTATTTTATGTCTTCAAGAAGATATAGCTGATAACTATATTAAAATGATAGTTGGAGCAATGAAAGAGCTTAAAGTAGGTGATTCTAAATATATTGATACTGATGTTGGACCTGTTATTGATAAAGAAGCAGCTGATAATTTAAATGCATATATAGAGCAGAAGAAAAATCAGTTTAAGCTAGTATATCAATTAGAGCCAAATGAGAAGACAAAAAATGGCACATTTGTGATGCCTACAGCTTTCGAAATAGAAAAACTATCTGACTTAGGTAGAGAACAGTTTGGGCCAATTTTACATATATTAAGATTTAAAGCTAATCAATTAAGTACTCTTGTTGATGATATTAATGCTACGGGTTATGGTTTGACAGCTGGTGTACATAGTAGAATTAATGAAGTGATGAACTATGTTAAAAATAACATCAAAGCTGGTAACGTTTATGTAAATAGAAATATTGTCGGTGCTGTAGTTGGTGTTCAACCATTTGGTGGCCAAGGTAAATCTGGTACTGGTCCTAAAGCAGGAGGTCCTTTTTATATGCATCGCCTAGCAAATGAAAAATTATCAGGTGTTGGCGCTGTTGAAGAAATATACAATCCTGAAAAGGTCGCAAATGATGAGAAAGTTACTAATAAGCTTATAAAAGATAATTATACTATTTCAAGTATAATAGCTGGAGAGAAGATTAAAAAAGGTAATGCTAGAAATCTTAAGTCGGCAAATGAAAAAATAATAGGTAAAGCTTTTTATGCATCAGTTAATGAGGTTGATAAAGCTGTAGAAATAGCTAGCAAAGAAGCAGATATTTGGAATTCTATTAATGCAGAACAAAGAGCCAACACTATTGAAAAATTCTTAGAGTTGTTAGAAAAAGAGCGCAATTTAATAGCTTCATGTCTTGTTGTTGAGTCAAATGTATCTGTAGAGGATGCTCAGATTCAAATAGATAAAACTATACAGCAAGTAGCATACTATTGTTTACAAGCTAAAAAAGAGTTTTCACAACCACAACTTTTACCAGGGCCTACAGGTGAGATAGATGAGTTAAGTTTAAAAGGACGTGGTTTAGCTGTTAGTATGTGCTCTAGTTGTGATTTGCTAATTAGATTTGTTGGTCAAACTACAGCAGCATTACTCGCTGGTAATACTGTAGTAGCTAGACCAGCTTATACTGGTAACTTAACTGCTTATAAAATTATTGAGTTAATGCTTAAAGCTGGAGTTAGTAATAAGGTTTTACACTTAATATTATCTGATGAGGAAGAGATATCTTCCGCTTTATTATTTAGTAGTAAGGTAGCATTTGTTACATTCTCTGGTAGTGTACCTGCAGTTAAACAAGTTCATCAAGCTTTAGCATTACGTCGAGGCGCTATTATTCCTTTTGTGGCAGAGAGTGTTGCTAAAGATGGCAAATGTACAAGTTTAGCTATAGAAACAGCTTCACCATTATACCTGCGTAGATTTGTCGTAGAAAAAACAGTTAGTGTTGATACGACAGCTTCTGGAGGTAATGCTTCATTAATGAGTTTAGAAGAATAAAAAAATATTGCAAACTCATTTTCTTAATGATAATTTAAATCTTATAGCCTTTTTTCTAATAAAATATTAATTCTAAATTTTTATTAGAAAAATGTTTAATAGGGTTAGTAGAGATGTTTAATTCTCTGCGGGATTTTTAATTCAATTATTAGGGAATAAAATGAGTGATAATGTATCTGTTAAAAAGATGTCATTGTTTAGTGCTGTTTTGATTGGTACTACTTCAATGGTTGGTTCTGGTTGGCTTTTTAGTGCTCAATTAACTGTTAAAAATGCTGGAAATTGGGCATTTTTAGCATGGATATTTGCAGCTATTTTAGTTTTAATGATAGCTCTTTGTTTGGGGAAAGTTGTTTCAATGTATCCTGTTAGAGGCGCTACTACTAGATCAAGTGCTATATCGCATAATAATATTTTTGCAATGCCTTTTGCTTTTGCAAACTGGTTTGGGATAGTAGTTGTAATATCCTCAGAAGCTTTAGCAACTACACAGTATCTGGCAGGTGTTAAGTCTATGGATTGGCTTATGCATAATAATATTCTAACTATGGCTGGAACAATATTTTCTCTTTTTGTTTTAGTTATATATCTTATTATTAACTTTTATGGGGTTAAACTTCTATCAAGAGTTAATAATGCCATTACAATTTTTAAGATGGCTGTTCCTGCAATTATTGTTTTAATATTCATAACATATGCTTTAATGCATAGTTCTAATCATGTGAGTATGTTTTCAGCTGATATTCCAGGTAATAGCCAATTTGGTTTTACATCTGCTTTGACAGCAATTGTTGCTGGTGGTCTTATTTATACATTTAATGGTTTCCAGACAGTTGTAGCATATGCTAGTGAAGTTAAAAACCCAGGTAGAAATGTACCATTAGCAATAGTTTTAGCTTTGATTTTAGTATTGGCATTATACCTTAGTTTACAATATGCATTTATGCAAGCAGTTCCTCATAGCTACTTAGTAAATAAAGGTGGCTGGGCTAATTTAGATTTTGAGTCTCCTTTATTGCAATTAGCAACAATATTAGGATTAGGCTATATCTCTATGTTATTGATTGTTGATAGTGTTATTAGTCCATCAGCTACGGGATATAGTTATTTAGGAGCATCTTCTAGAATGTTATATGCAATGTCTTCTGAAGGACAAATGCCAAGATTCTTTGCAAAGATAACTCCAGTTGTTAATATTTCGCGTAGATCTTTGATAGCTAATTTCATATTAGCTGCAATATTCCTACTTTTCTCAGATAACTGGACAGCTTTAATGCTTGTTGTAACAGGATTTCATATTATAGGATATATGGCTGCTCCAGTTAGTATGGGTGCATTAGCGCCTAAAACTAGGATATATGGATTAATTGTTTTTGTAGTATTAGCATTACTTTTAAATACTGTTGAAATACAAACTAATATTAATATGAGTATTATATTAATAGTTCTTATGACAATTTATGGTGCGATTGAATTTAGAAGAGTAGGTGTTAAAAACCTTATCTATTTAGCAGCACCTTTCATAATATTCTTATGTGTAACGTCACCTATTGACAGCTATCTTGTAAATGCTATATTTGGAGTTATATTCTATTGGTTTGCTACAGATAAACGCTATGTTGCCTTCTGTAAGGCTACTGCTAATGAAAAAAATATTATTGTAGATTAAAATTACTAAATCTTGTATGGTTATATTCCAGCTTACAATTTATAATATAAACCTAATATCATAAATCTTCTTTTAAATTTTAATGAAAAATACAAAATGGATTTTACTTATCCTATGTTTAGGATATTTTATAGATTTTTATGACCTCACTGTATTTAGTGTTTCTTATGTAGATATATTTAAGCAGCAATTTAATATATATGATTCTACAGAAATACAGAAGATGTATTATCTTGTTAACAATATTCAGATGGCTGGCATATTAGTTGGAGCTATAGCTTTTGGAATATTAGCAGATAGATTTGGTCGTATAACAGTTATAAAGTATAGTATTTTACTTTATTCTTTTTCAACAATAAGCTGCATTTTTATAACTAATCTACATATATTTTTATTATTTAGATTTTTAGCTTATTTAGCTTTAGCAAGTGAATTTGCAGTTTCGAGTGTTTTAATTGTTGAATTTTTCCCTCCTAAAATAGCAGCTTGGGGAATGAGTCTTCTATATGTTTTAGGAGTTTTAGGCGGTATTGTTGCAACATTATTTGGAGTATTTTCTTATCAGGTAATGTTTGTTTTTGGCGGTTTAGCTGGATTAGCAATATATTTATTTAGGAGGGTATTAGAAGAGTCTCCATATTTTATTGAACTATATGAATCAGATAGATTTAAAAATGCTGGTAGTATAATTTTTTTATTTAAAAATTATAGTAAACCATTAATATTGAATTTCTTAATTACATTACCTTATTTCTTTGTTATTACTGTAATGTTTGCTTTAGTCAAATTTATAGCCTCTGATGTTGATTTTGCTAGTTTAGTCAAAATATTTTTGTTTGGATTCTTTGCAGGAAATATTATTAGCTGTATTCTTAGTGGTTTTTATAATCAATACTTTAAGTCACCAAATTTATTTTTTGTGATAAATATAATTATATTTTTAGTAAGTATTTTTAGTTATAAATATTTATCAAGTAACGTTGTATTTTTCTATGGAGTATTTATAGGCCTTATTGGTGGGGGCTATAATATTATGTGGGCTCAATACGCAGCGACAGAATTTCCAACAGAAGTACGCTCACTAGCTTGTAATATGATATTTGCACTTGGAAGAACTAGTAGTATTTTCTTTGGAATTATTTTTGCTTCATGGCTTACTAATGAGCAAGTATTTAGACATAATGTAAATATTTTTGCTTCAATTATTGCAGTTATGGTTCTATTAATAATTATTTTTTATAAAAGAAAAAAAGTTTTAAATAAATAGCGAGTATTTTATGACAAATAAAATTCTATTTGGAATTACAGGAAGTGTATCAGCTTTTAAAGTTATAAATTTAATACGCCTTTTTATTAAGGATGGATCTGAGTGTAGAGCTATCGTTACAAAAGGAGCCCAGCAATTTATAAAACCTGAATTACTAGCTGCTCTTGGGTGTAATGTATATACTGATGAGTCATTAAATATGTATGATTATAATCAGAGTATGGCTCATATAAGCTTATCACGCTGGGCGGATAAGATATTTATAATACCAGCCTCTGCAAATACTTTAGCAAAGTTAGCAAATGGTCATGCAGATGACTTACTTAGCCAATGTATACTTGCGAATAATCAAGCTGATAAGGTATATTTTGCACCTACAATGAATGTAAATATGTGGCAAAATCAACTAACACAAGAGAATGTAAAGAAATTACAAAACTTTGGTTTTAATCTAATTTCTCCTGATGATGGACTACAGGCTTGTGGTGACGTTGGAGGAGGTAGATTACATGAGCCAGAAGAGTTATTTAAACTACTTTCAGATAATAATCTGGATTATAAAGATAAAAAAGTTTTAATAACTGTAGGAGCAACTGTAGAAGATATTGATGGAGTAAGATATTTATCAAATTATAGCTCTGGAAAAATGGGATTTGCATTAGTAAAAGAGCTAATTAATAGAGGGGCAAAAGTTACTATTCTTAAAGCAAAGACATCGATAGATTTAACTTTAAATCATTTCAATTTAAATATTATCAAAACCTTAAGTGCTGATGATATGAATCAGGCTATGTTAGAAGAAGCTAAAGATAGTGATATATTTATAGGTTGTGCAGCAGTTGCGGACTATAAAATAAAACATAAATTTGATAATAAGATTAAAAAGACTGATGAGAATTTAACTTTAGAGTTTATTAAAAATCCAGATGTCTTAGCAAATTGTAAGAAGCATTATCCTAATATATTTGCTATAGGGTTCGCAGCTGAGTCACAAAATATAACTGAATATGCCAAAGCAAAGCTAATAAAGAAAAATTTAAATATGATTGTTGCAAATTCTACAAGTGTCTTTGGAAAAGATAATTCTTCTGTAACAATTTTGTCAGAAAAGATAAGTAAAGAATATGTTAATAAAACTAAACTAGAGATTGCTAAGTTAATATTAGATTTTGCTAAGGAGATAATATGAGTATTAAAGAAATCCATATAGCTAATAAGCCATATAATTTAATAACATTAAAAAATGATAATGTTGAAGTTACTCTTCTAGATTTGGGAGCAGTTATTTACTCACTTAAAACAAAAGATAGAGATGGTAAGCTAGAGAATATTATATTGCAGTATCAAGATATTCAAGAATATTCTGGTAATCCATCATATTTTGGAGCAACTGTAGGTAGAGTTGCTGGTAGAATTAAGGATGCTAAAATTACTTTAAATAACAAAACATATAATTTAGAAAAAAATTATCAAGATAAACATACTCTTCATGGTGGATTTAATTGTGTAACTCATCAGAAGTTTGATTTTGAAATCATAAATAGTAATAAAGTTAGGTTTACAAATATACAAAAGTCATCTATGGATAAGTTCCCAGGGGATGTAACAATAAATGTAACTTATGAGTTATTAGAAAAATCTTTAGTAATAAATTTTGATGCTATATCAAATGCAGATACTGTCTTAAATATGACAAATCATTGTCACTATAATTTATCAGGAGACTACAAAGAAACTATAGTTGATCATGAGCTTAAAGTTCCAGCTACAAAATTTGTTAATGTAGATGATGATTTAATACCTACTGAGATAGCTAATTTACCAGAGGAAATGGATTTTAATAAAAAAACAAGAATTCGAGATAAGCTAAAAAAACAAGACTCTAAATATTTCCGTAAAGGCGGAATAGATCATTGTTATATTGTTGATGGAGCAATTACTCTTGAAAATCATGCTAATGGTAGAAAATTAAACGTTTCAAGCTCATATCCTGCAATGCAGATTTATACATGCAATTTTAGTAGAGGTCATATTCTTTCTAATGGAAATATATTAAAACAATATGATGCTATTTGTTTTGAACCTCAATATGTTGGATCTTTTGATGGCAATTATGATAACCATCCAGCTAAGTTAAAAAAGGATCAAGAATATAAGCATTTTATAAGGTTAGATTTTTAATTTGGTTTTCCAACACCGCTTGGTCGATTTTCTGTATTAGCATTTGAACTAGCATGGCAGCTATTACTTGCGGTAGAGATACAAGTATCATTTAGATCAACTAACGTTTCTTCTAAACATTTATTAGGTAGTAAATTAACAGTCAAAGTCGATCCTGCAGCATTCTCACAACTCCATATCAATGTAGTATTTACTATAAATGGAACAAGGTGTATAGCGGCGATAGAGTCAATAATAGGGGCCTCAGGTGAAGGGATATCTAAGTATGGAGTATTACCTAGATTAATTGTAATGATACCATTTGTAGCTATACCAACATTTTGAGGTATATTGGGAGTATTATATATATTTTTAATTTGATCTCCCTCATTAAAGTCACCCATAGAAATTAAATCATTAATATGTGCTTTTACAGCGCCAGTTTTAGTTATTTCTCCTCCAATTTTTGCTCGAGTTTTATAATCAGAATATATAGGTATAGATATGGATGCTAAGATAGCAATCAATGATATTGCTACCATCAATTCAACTAAAGTAACACCATTATTTTTAGTTTTATATAGCGTATAATTAGCTAACTTACTTCTTTTAGAAACTGTTTCTGGTAAGTTAGAATAATTATTTTTTAATTTACGCGCCATATATTACGAAGTTAAAATTATTATATAGTTATTATACATCTTATTTTTTAATTAAAAAATATTTAAGATTATCTTAGTTTTATAGAGATATTAAAATTTTGAAATTTACTATTTGAGGTTTGAGTATGAGATGGTTACTTCCAGTAATAAAGAGCATCACTTCCAAGCTCTCTTTCTATTTCTAATAAACGATTATATTTAGCTATACGTTCACTACGGCAAGCCGAACCAGTTTTTAGGTGTCCGCCATCCATAGCTACTGCAAAGTCAGCTAAGAAGTCATCTTCTGTTTCTCCTGATCTATGTGATATAAAATAACGCCAGCCATTGTCTCGACACATTCTTACAGCCTCTATAGTTTCAGAAACAGTACCTATTTGATTAAGCTTAATTAATGCTGAGTTTGCAGTTTTTTCTTTTATACCACGAGAAATATATTCAGTATTTGTGACAAATATATCATCTCCAACTACTTCTATATGCTCACCAAGTTCAGCTGTGAAATCTCTAAAACCATTCCAATCAGCTTCAGACAAAGGATCTTCCCATAGAATTATTGGATATTTTTTTACCCATTCTTTTGCCAAAGATATTAGATCTTGATTAGTTTTTTTACCAATTCCAGACCATTTTAGATCATATTTATCATCAATATTTGGAGAAAATGAACTTGCTGCTGAATCTATAGCTATTGCGATATCTTTACCTGGGGTATAGCCTGCTTTTTTAATAGCTTCTATAATTAGTTCAATAGCGGCTTCATTACTTTCGACATTTGGAGCAAATCCTCCTTCATCACCAACGCTAGTTACTAGATTACGTTCTTTAAGAATATTTTTTAATATATGAAAAGTCTCTGCTACATAGCGTAAGCCCTCACTAAATGATTGAGCGCCAATAGGTACGGCCATAAACTCTTGGAAATCAACATTATTATCTGAATGCTCGCCACCATTTAGGATATTCATACATGGTACAGGTATTCTTCTAGCTCCAGCACCACCAAGATATTGATATAAAGGTATTTTATGAGATAGTGCTGCAGCTCTCGCAGCAGCCATTGATACTCCTAGTATTGCATTAGCTCCAAGTTTTGATTTGTTTTTTGTACCATCAAGCTCAATCATTATACGATCAATTTGTGATTGTTTATGGGCATTTATTCCTATCAATGCAGGAGCTATAACTTCACTAACATTTGCAACAGCTTTTAATACACCTTTGCCACCGTAACGTGATTTATCTCCATCACGTAGCTCAACAGCTTCATTTTCACCTGTGCTAGCTCCAGAAGGTACAGATGCTGTAGCTTGTGTACCATCTTCAAGTTCTATATAAACTCTAACAGTTGGGTTACCTCTAGAGTCTAAAATTTCCATAGCTTGGATAGAAGTTATTTTATCATTCATAGATTAATCTCCTATAGTGTAAATCTATAATCTACTATAAACCATAAACAATTAAGAATAAATAATTTAGCTTGTTAGAAATAACTTATTTAATCTTTTTATATAAATCTAAAGCTTTATCTCGAGAGCTTTTAAGGTTGATTATTGGTTTTGGATAATCTTTGTTAAGAGTAATCTTCGCATCATTTAGAATACTCTCGGGAGCTTCCCATGGTTTGACTAAAAACTTATTAGGTAAATTAGCTATTTCGGGTACATACTTACGAATATAATCATGAGCTTCAAACTTCTCAGACTGTAGTACTGGGTTAAATATTCTAAAGTAGGGTGCAGCATCTAAACCACAACCTGCTACCCACTGCCAGTTAGCATTATTACTAGCAATATCTGCATCAAATAAAGTATCAAAAAACCACCTTTCTCCATATTTCCAGTAAATTAGACAGTTTTTTATAAGAAAGCTAGCGACTATCATACGTACACGATTATGCATATAACCAGTTTGCCAAAGTTCTCTCATTCCAGCATCAACTATAGGTATGCCAGTTTGTCCTTGTTGCCATTTTTTTAGAATAGTTGAGTTATTATCCCATTCAAAATTATCAAATTTTTGATTAATATTTTTATTATGAAGTTCAGGATAGTAATATATTTGATAATATGAAAAATCACGCCAAACAAGTTCTTTTATAAAGTGCTCTTCATTACTTCCAATAGTATCTAAGCCTTGTACAGCATTAAAAACTTGATTTGGAGATATTTCACCAAAATGTAAATAGGGTGATAGTGCTGATGTAGCATCTAGACTCATATAATCTCTGGCAGTTTTATAGTTTTTTACTTTATCTGCTAAAAATTCTTCAAGTATTTGGCTAGCAGCACTTTCCCCAACTATCCATTGTTTGATGATATTTTGCCAGGAGTGTTTTGGTTCTAATAGTTTTAGGGAGTCTAGATCACTTGAATCATTGAGCTTTATTAGGTTATTAAAATTTGGTTTAGTAATATTTGATCTATATTTTCTAATTTTAATAAGTTCTTTATAGAATGGAGTATAAACTTTATAGTGTGTACCATCGTCTTTTTTACATTCCCAAGGTTCTATAAGTAAGCTTCCATTAAAACTTTTTACATTTATATTTTGCTCTTGGAGAAAATGTTTAATTTCAGTATCTCTATCTATGCTATATTTGTCATAACATCTATTCCAGTAGAAGTCGGTGATATTATTTTCTTTAATAAGTTTTTTTATAACTTCTAAAGGTTTTCCAATATATAGATTAAGTTTGTTATCTAAAGATTTATTTAAACTAATTAGAGAGTGATGTAGCCATAATTTACTTGCATCACCAATATCTTGGTTTTTATCAAGTATAAATATCGCAATTGTTTTATCTGTTTGACTAGCTTGATATAAAGCAGGATTATCTGTAAGGCGTAAATCTTGTCTAAACCAATGAATAGATGTTGTTTTATGAGAATTAATTTTCTTTTTCATATTCTGTAAAATTAGTATTTCTTAAATAATTTGCCCAAGAATTTTCCCATTGAGAAATAGCTTTACCTGTAACTTTATTTATAGCCTCTTTTGTATTATTAGCATTATAGATTTGCATAAATTTATTAGCACCTAATTGTGTAAATAAATACTCAGTGAAAGAACCCGATAATATATAAAATATTTTCTTTTTATGAATTCTTTCTTCCTTAGGGCCTTTGAAGAAAACTAGGCCATTTTCTCCGACTTTATATTTATCTGCTAGTATACTGCTTAGGTTGCCATTTGAGGATATACTTTCGATATGTTTTTTTGCTAAGAAATTTAGGTTCTTACCAAAGTTAGGGAATGTTGGCTCACCACCAAGTTTTTGATTAAGATATACCGCTAGTCCTTCCTTGATCCAAACACTACGCCAATGCCAAGCGATAATATGAACAGTTTCATGTACATAAGGAGATCTACCTTGAGCATACCACGTAATAAAAGTTGTTGGATGAGCTTTATCAAGCATATGATATCCTGTTATAGCATGGGATGCTTCATGAGCTCCATATACATAGTAATGTATAGTAAAGTTTCTTTCATTCTTAGGAATTTCTAAAGTATTACGAATTTCTACAATAGCTTTATCAATTTTTTGTTGTAGATCTAATGCCTGTTGTTTAGTTAAATAGTCTTTTTGAACCCATATTATTGATAATGGTTTATTAGAGTTTGTTTGAGTTGTTTGTTTTGATATATACTCTTGTCCTCCATCTTGAATTCTTTGAATTATTTCATCATTTCTTTCTATATTGCCGTATTTTCCATAAGAAAAGCATAAGCTACTGGAGAGAACTATTGCTACAATTATAATCAAACTTTTAATATAGGTTTTCATAGCCTTTACATTAGCTTACTCATTTATAATTATATTGTATAACATTTCAACATGTTCTTGAGAATCATTTAGACAAGGTATTAAACTAAACTCTTTACCACCTTTATCTAAGAAAGCCTGTTTTTCAGTGATCGCTAGTTCTTCTAAAGTCTCTAAACAATCAACACTAAAACCAGGAGCTATAACAGTTACTTTTTTATTTTGCTTAGCAAACTCGTCTAGTTTGATAGTAGTATATGGCTCTAGCCATTTTTTAGGTCCAAAGCGAGATTGGAATGATAATTCAAAATCTATCTTTGGGTAGTTATTCTGTAAAGATTCTTTAACTAAACGGTAAGTTTTATGACAATGACAATAGTAAGGATCACCTTTATCAAAATACTCTTTTGGTAAACCATGAAATGAAAATAATATCGTATCTGGAGTATAGTCTAAATTCTGTAAGTGATCTTTTACTTGCTGGCTAATAGTTCTAATATGAAATTTATTATCATAATAAGGGTTTATACCTTTAATAGTAGGTTGCCATCTTAGTTTTGATAGAACTCTATAAACTTCATCATAAACAGTAGCTGTAGTAGTTGCCGAATACTGCGGATATAGTGGGAAAATTATTATTTCAGTAGCTCCTTGTTCTTGTAAGCTTTTAATCTTGCTTTCAATACTTGGATTACCATATCGCATAGCGCAATCAACTATATAGTTATCTAACTTTGTATTTAACTCTTTGGCAAGGTTTTCTGTATAAAGCAATAATGGAGATTTATTGTGCTTTTTATTCCAAACTGCTTCATAAGAGTGAACATTCTTTTTTGAACGAATAGGTAAAATAATTAGGTTTAATACTAATTTCCATAAGATTGAGTTAACTTCAATTACTCTTCTATCAGATAGAAATTCTTTTAAATATTTTTTTATAGATTTAGCATCAAAACTATCTGGGGTACCAAGGTTGATTAGTAAAATTGCTTTTTTGTTATATTTTTTGCTATATTCTTGCATTTTATTATTTAAGTATAGAATTTATCTAGATGTTATTGTAACAAAAAATAGTTCTTCTAAAGTTAATTTTTATTTATATAAGAGTTAAACAAGCTATAATTGAATGTAGACTAATAAAGGTCTTAGTTAGGAGATATAAACTATGAAAAAAATTGTTTTAATGTCTGTAGGGATATTAAGTTTTGTTGTAAGCTATGCATATGTATATAGTCCATATATGTATGAAGGGCCAGAAGTTCAAGAGGAAATGGCGGAAGGCTCTGCTTATGTACCACCAGATAGAGAATTTATTAACTCAAGATATGGTGAATATATAGATAATAGAGAGACTGAGTTTAGACCCGATCAAGATGCTCAAAGGCTTTTCTGGTCTTATAGTCAGCCATAGTAAGGTAATATTTCAAAGTCTTAATTTATGTTGTATGTCTATAGTATTTTAGATCAGTCATTACAACTCTTATATAAGAACTATTTTTATCAAAGAAAACAAAAGAAATGAAAAATACAAAAAGAGCTCGAAGGTTAATCAGGAAAAGAAAAAGATTAGAGAGCTCAAAATTTTTGGGCTTTGTAGCACATAAACTTACAAATAAAAGTCTATGGATTGCTAATTATGATAGTGTCGCAAGAGGTGTTTTTGTTGGGTTCTTTTGGATGATGATTCCTTTACCATTACAGATGACTCCAGCTATTATTTCAGCAGTAGTTTTGAAAGCAAACATTCCAACAGCTATTTCAACTGTGTGGATTAGCAATCCTTTAACTTGGGTGCCGATGTATCTAGGCAATTATATATTTGGATGTTTTTTGCTTGGAGAGCAGGTTGACATTTCAGATTGGAAAACATTTGGTACTTATATGCTAAATCATTTACATGAGTTTTGGCAACCATTGTTTTTAGGTAGCTTTGTAGCTGGTATACTTGTAGCAACTGCTGGATTTTTAGCAGTTTATGTATTAAGGTTCATAAATCATGTTTTATTAAGAAAAACTAGGTAAACTAAACTATCAAGAAAAAGCTTTATAGATAATTCAAATTTGGTACTAGTCAAATATTAAATGATTAATTTAATCTAGCTGTTAATTATTTTATTTAGTATCATTTCACGATATATAAAGTTTTGAGTTATTTTTATAAAATGCAACAATGGCACCAATTACAGTTTAGTGTAAAATCTAATTTTTTTGAGATTATTGAAGACTATCTTTTTAACAATAATGCAGGCTCTATAACAAGAGTTGATAAAGCTAATGATATTGTTAATGTTATAGTATTGTATGAAAACCACTATGATATAGATCTTATTATAAGTACACTTAAAGAAGAGTTTAAAAATATCTTAGAAAGCCAGATAGATTATGAAGTTATAAAAGATCAGCAATGGGAAGCTGCTTGGCTATATGATTATGATCCAATTAAAGTTGGTAGAAATATAGTTGTCTATCCAAATTGGCGTGAGTTACCAAATGATAATGATCACACTTATATTATCGTAGACCCAAGTATTGCTTTTGGCTGCGGCAATCATGAGACTACAAAGATGTGCTTAGAATGGTTAGAAGATCATGTGACTGAGAACTCTAAAGTTTTAGACTATGGTTGCGGTACAGGAGTTTTGGCTATAGGTGCTGTGAAATTAGGAGCAAATTATGCCGAAGGTATAGATATTGATCCAAATTCTATAGAGTCATCTATTAAAAATGCTGCAGAAAATAATGTGACAGAAAAGACCCACTTTAGTGATAACTCACCGACAAAAAAGTTTGACTTAGTGGTAGCAAATATCTTTTCAAATGTGCTAATAAGCTTAGTTGAAAGTATTACCGAAAGTCTAAAGCAGGATGGTAGGTTAGCTTTATCTGGGATAATAGAAAATCAAGTTGATGAAGTTCAAGCAGAATTTAAGAAATATGGCATAAGCTTTAATAAACTAAAACAGATGGGACAATGGTTCTTATTAGATGGTGTCAAAAATGGGCTTTAAAATAGCTGATATTGAAATAGAAAATAACGTTGTACTTGCGCCTATGGCAGGTTTTTGTGATAGTGCTTTTCGTACTATATGCAAAGAGCATGGAGCAGGACTGATATATACCGAGATGGTTAGTAACAAAGCAGTGGTAGATCGTAACTGGGAAACCATGGAAATGCTCTATATGGAAAATAGTGAAAAACCCCTTGGTATTCAGATATTTGGTACTGATTTAGAGAGCTTTGTTGGAGCAACCAAGTATATTGCAGAAAATACAGAATGTGATTTTTTAGATATAAATATGGGTTGTCCAATGCCTAAGATTGCTAAGAAACTCCAAGCAGGAGCAGCACTTCTTAAAGATGTTAATAGAATTCATGAGATACTGACAGCAGTAGTAAATGCTGTACATAAGCCTGTTACTGTAAAGATGCGTATAGGTTGGGATGATGAAAATATCAATGCTATTGAAGTAGCTAAAGCTTGTGAAGATGCTGGAGTGAGTGCTATAGCATTACATGGACGTACTCGAGAGCAGATGTATACTGGTAAAGCAAACTGGGATATTATCCGAGATGTTAAAAAAGCTGTCGATACTGTAGTGATTGGTAATGGAGATGTATTCTGTCCACATAGTGCTAAAGCAATGATAGATCACACAGGTGTTGATGCTGTAATGGTAGGGCGTGCATCACGTGGTAATCCATGGATTTTTAGACAAATTGCAGAGTATCTAAATACAGGAGAAATAGTTCCTCCACCTACAGCAATAGAAAGAGTTGAGGTATTAGGTGAGCATCTAAGACGCCTTATAAAACTAAAAACTGCTAAAGTAGCTGTTAAAGAAATCCGTACTCATGCAAGTTTTTATCTCCAAGATATGCCCAACTCAAAAGAGTTTCGTCAGAAATTAAATCAGTTAGATAATGAAATTAATATTTTTAGTCTATTAGATGAGTATAAGGACTTTTTAGCAAAATCTGTTTAATCTTTATGTCTTTGTAAAATAATTAGCAACACACCACAAACACAAATCAAAACTCCCTCTAAATAAAATAGGTCTATAGATATATATGACTCAATAAATACAAGTGCTCCAAAAGCAAAATATTGAATTAGTGAGAATAGTCCTGAAGCGGCATTAAATAATGTCTTTACATTTGTAAATATTCTAGTGCTTGCGATAGAGAATGTTATTGAAGATGCTAAGTTAAGTAATACCCCTGGAATGACATATATAAAAGCATAATCCCATGTTTTTAGACCAACTAGTATTGCCAATATACCACTTAATATAAGAATTATAAGCCCAAGTTTAATTATGGAATTTCTATGTATAAACTTATCTAAGATTTTAACAATTATAGGGCAAAGTAATCCTGGAAGTGCTAATGGGAACAAGTAAAAGGCTAGATATTTTGCACTAATGTTGAAGGTATCAGCTAACCAAAATGGTAAAGCAATAATATAAGTCCATGCAATAGCATCTAAAATTGCTACAAATAATGTATAGCGAATAAACCATTTTGTTTTTAAATGAAAGAATATAGTTGTAATATTTTTTATAAAGCTAGTTTGTTGAGTACTATTTTGTCTTTCTTTTAATTTAGCAATTGCAATGATTATAATTACAAGCCAAGCAAGCACTAGTACATAGCCGAACTGCCAGCCTAAATAAAATCCAATCCAACCCGAGAAAAATGGAATTATAAAAGAGCAAAAATACACTCCCATAAAGGCTATAGATATTGCATGCTGCTTTTGTTGAATATTATTAAAATAAATAAAAGGAAAACCTCTAGAACATACAGAAAGAGAAAGGATAATACTTGTTGCGATAATATAAGCTAATGTAAATATTATAATATTTGCAGTTAAAAGCATTATGCCAGTTATTATAAAACTTAGAATGCTTGCATATATAGCAAAGCGTTTAAGTCCTACGTGATCAATTAAAGGTCCTGATATTAGAGGAGATATTGATGAAATAATGAGCGATAAAGATAGAATCTGCTGAATACTTTGATGTGAGACATCAAAAAAATGACTCATATCGTCAACAAAAGGTAGTCCAGCTTTTATAATTACCCAGTAACAGCTCATTAATATCATTGGATAATAGGCTAAGTACTTATTTTGCATAATTTTAATATTTAATACTTTTATCAAAGAGTAGAAGTATATTTGTATATTGAGATTATAATGAGATTTCTTAGAAAGAATATTTTTTTATAGCTGTAAAATTATTTTTTATAATTTATAAGTTAGGTTTAAAAAAGCTAAGAAATAAATTAGTTATCTTCTGCTTGATTATGAGTATCTAAATTAACAGAGAATGTAAATACTAAGAAGTTTGGCTTGAACTCTGGATCTAAACCAGATGTTGGAGATGTGAAATGTTCGTGGCTAACTACATTAAAGACATTCCAAGCATTAAGTGGTTGGTTAAACTTATAAGTACCAGGGAACATATAATCCATATTTCTAACACTGAAAACATTCCAGTTTTGTAAGGGTTGGTTAAATGCTCTAGCTCTATAAAACATATGATCCATATTTGTCACACTTGAAGTATTCCAATTACCTATAGGCTGATTGAAGGTATCAGCATGAGCAAACATATAGCTCATATCTTTAACATTTGAAGTATCAAAGTCAGTAATATTACCATTGAGTTCTTTAGCATCTTCAAAAAGATTACTCATATCTGTGACGTGTGTAGTACATATATGATCGATTTTTTTACCTTGATAAATAAAAGGCATATTTCTTCTTAAAAGATTAGTAACATTACCATCTCTTATCGATATATCATCAACTACTAATGTATAACTATTTCCTACACCATTTTTAATTAAATCGCCAACTTGATTTTTAGGACATGTATAAGTTGTTGGTTTTGCTACAGTTTCTTGAAAAGGATTGTATTCATCATATATATTGCTTACAGTTTCACAGCCTGTTAGAGATATAAATAGTGACGACAATGCTAAAATAGCTACTCGCTTAGAAATAGACATCTTATTTATGATATTTTTTTGTTGAAGAGATTATATGATATATCGATAATTAATTAAAGATCTAAGCTAATGTAAAAGTTATTTTAAGACAATTATAATTTTAATTAGACATATTTAGTTTCTAGTAGAAAAGCTAAGCTAATAATCATATTATATAAAATATATGTGATTAAAGATCTCCTAAATGTCATATTTTGAAGCAGATACCAAGGCTAAACTTATAACCCCAAAACTACGTGATAGTGGCTGGGATGAACGTAGTATTACACGTGAATATTATTTTACAGATGGGCGTAAACAAGCTGGTGGCGCTAGAGGTGAAAAAAAGTTTGTAGATTATCTATTACGTTATCAAGATATAAACCTAGCCATAGTTGAGGCAAAAAAAGAAGATGTAAACTATAAGCAAGGTCTGCAACAAGTTATCACGTATGGTAGAGCACTAGATGTTGAATATGTTTACTCAACAAATGGGCATAATATCCTTGAGTATCATATCCCAACAGGTCAAAGCCAAGATATAGATGAGTTTCCGACACCTAGAGAACTTTTTGAGCGTAAATATCCAAATATTAATAAAGTTAGACAAAATGTCATTACACAAGAGTTTTTCTCAGATGGGACAAAGACACCACGCTATTATCAAAAGATAGCTGTACAAAAAACTATAGATGCTCTTAGTAGTGGTCAAGATAGAATCTTACTAACATTAGCGACAGGGACTGGTAAAACATATATAGCTTTTCAGATAGCATATAGAGTGCTTGAATCAAGATAGCGAAAAAATGATATAGGTAATAAAAAGCCGCGAATCCTGTACTTGGCAGATAGAAATATCTTGATAGAACAAGCTATGAATGAGTTTAACCCGCTAGAGAATGATTGTAAAAGATTACAAGGTGTTTCGATTAAGAAAAATGGTGGTAAAGTGCCAATTAGTGGTAATATCTTTTTTGCAATCTATCAAGCAGTAGCCGAGAATAAAAATCGCCAGTATTTAGCTACAGATAGTGAGGATGACAGCTTAACAGCATATTATAAGCAATACCCAGCAGATTTCTTTGATTTGATAATTATAGATGAGTGTCATCGTGGTAGTGCTAATGATGATAGCTCATGGCGTGAGATTATTGAGTATTTTTCTAGTGCCGTATATCTAGGGCTGACAGCTACACCTAAAAGGGATGTCAATGGTGATACTTATGATTACTTTGGTGAGCCTATTTATGAGTATTCCCTCAAAGATGGTATCAACGATGGTTTTTTGACTCCGTATAAGGTCAAACGTATCACAACAAATATTGATGAATATCGACCTAATACTCATGATAGTGTAGATGGAGATTTGCCAAATAAAGTCTATGGTATTAGCGATTGGGAGAAGACTATCACTAGTCAACAACGCCATGAGCTAATTGCAAAAACTGTGTTAGATAATATTAACAAGATGGATAAGACTATCGTATTTTGTAAAAATCAAAATCATGCACTAGAACTAAAGCTAGCGATAGATAACTTTAAAAAGGTTAAAAATCCTGACTACTGCGTGCGGGTGACTTCTGATGAAGGACAAATTGGTCGTGATTACCTCGAGCAGTTTCAAGATAATGATAAAGATATTCCTGTAATTTTGACATCATCAAAAATGCTAACTACTGGTGTAGATGCTAAAAATGTCCGCAATATCGTGCTGACAGCTCCGATAGAGTCAATGATTGAGTTTAAACAGATAATCGGTAGAGGTACTCGAACTTTTGAGGGTAAAGACTTCTTTACAATCCTAGATTTTGTTAAAGCGAGCGATAAATTCTATGATAAAGATTGGGATGGTGTCGCTGATGCGGTTACAGATGTCAAAGCTGATGGCAAATCTAAAGATGATACAAAAGAAGTTAAAGAAATAGATCCTATAGAAAATCTTAAAGAAAAAGATGATGAGCCTAAAAAACACGAGCCAATCAATATCACAATCAAAGGGCGTAAGCTCAAAGTACTAGATATAGAGACTAGTTATGTCGGAGTTGATGGGCGACCAATTGCAACACAAGAATATCTTGAGCAACTAATAGGCGTATTAGGTAAATATTGCCAGCATAATGAGCAAGCTCTCAAAGATGCTTGGGCAAATCCTAAATATAGGCAAACACTATTAGACAAGCTTGAGGAGATGTTAAGCTTTGGGCAAAATATCGACAATATCAAAGCGATATTTAAAGCAAAAGATAGCGATATCTATGATGTGCTAAATCATCTGGTTTTTAGTAAAGATATTATCACTCGTGAACAAAGGGCAGTTGCTGCAGAGTCATCAGAGTTTATACAACAGTTACAAAATGCTAAGGCGAGGGAGTTTCTACTTTTTGTCTTAAATAAGTATAAAAAAGATGGCGTGGTTGAGCTAGAGCAAAAAAGGTTACCGTCATTAGTTGAGTTAAGTGGTCTTGGGACAGTTTCGGAACTTGCCAATGATTTTGGCGGTATGGCACAGTTAAAAGAAAGCTATTTGCAGTTGCAGAGGGAGATTTATAGATAAATTGATAGAATTTATGGTAGGGGTCGAATCCATTTCGACCCTAATTTAAAAATTTGGAATATGATTATAAAAGGGCAGATATAGAATCTGCCCCTACGACAAATAATAAAATTGTGAAAATGTATGGTAGGGGTTGACCTGCGTGTCAACCCGTTATGAAATATAAACCATAATATGAAATAGGGCTAACACATAGGTTAGCCCCTACGACAAAAAAATGTAATATGATGAACCAAAATAACCAAACAAAATATTTTAAAAATCGTAAAAATTTGCGGTTAAAAAATTATGATTATTCATCGAATGGTGCATATTTTGTCACAATATGTGTCAATAATCGTGAATGTTTGTTTGGTAATATTATTGATGGTCAGATGTGTTTAAATGATGCAGGATTAATGGTTGATGAAATTTACCGTGATTTAGAAAATAAATTTGCCAATATACAATGTGGTAAATATGTGATTATGCCAAACCATTTTCATTGTGTAATTCATATTTGTAATGATATTAAATCAAATGTAGGGGTCAACCTATGTGTTGACCCTAAATTAGAAAAGGGCGAACACGCAGGTACGCCCCTACATAAAATAATTCAATGGTTTAAAACCATGACAACCAACGCATACATCAACGGTGTAAAAACCAAAAATTGGCAACCATTTGATAAACGCTTGTGGCAACGAAATTATTATGAACATATAATTAGAAATGAAAATTCATACAATGAAATTATAAAATATATCCAACTAAATCCTTTGAAATGGGAATTAGATGAATTAAACCCAAAATTTGAGAACAAAAATGCAATCAAAAAGACTGTTGAATTAATATCCCAAATTGTTAGATATATTTTGTAAAATACAGATGTTACAGATATTAGTATT
>NZ_JAWUZH010000011.1:0-51279 GCF_036281795.1 Francisella sp. 19S2-4 | reverse complement strand
ACTAATATCTGTAACATCTGTATTTTACAAAATATATCTAACAATTTGGGATATTAATTCAACAGTCTTTAGAATGTCTAATTATAGCTTTTAAAAATGCTATAGGTATTTTAATTAAAAAGTAAAATAGGAAGGGATTATGAACCTTAAAAAAAGTTTAGTAATAATGGTAGCAACTAGTTTATTAACAATGAGCTTAGCTAGTTGTAGCTCAGGTGATGATAAGCAAAGTTCGATAAAATCAGAGGTATATGCTCCTACAGATAAGGACACACTTATTAAAGGTAATATGACTGAGCCTGAATCTTTAGATCCTATCCATGTTTCAACAAATGTTTCAGCAGCTATTGAGTATGATCTTGGAGAAGGATTGCTTGGAGAGAATCAGGCAAATCAACCTATTCCAGCCATAGCGACTTCTTGGAAAATCTCAGATAATAATTTAGTTTATACTTTTTATCTACGCAAAGATGCTAAATGGTCAAATGGAGAGCCTATTACAGCAGAAGATTTTGTTTACTCACTTAGACGAGCTGTGAATCCTAAAATGCTTCAGAAGTGAGCTATAAACTAGCGCCAATTAAAAATGCTCAAGCAATTATGGATGGTAAAAAACCAGTTTCTACATTGGGAGTAAAAGCTATTAATAAATATACCTTACAAATAACGCTTGATTATCCTGTTTACTATTTCTTAAGCATTATGGCAGATACTAGTACATATCCTGTATATGCACCAGGAGTTGAGAAGTATGGAGAAAGCTTTTTTCAAGCTGGCAAGCTTATTTCAAATGGTCCTTATGAATTAAAGGAGTGGGTGCCAAATGGACATATAACTGTTACGAAGAATCCATATTATTGGGATGCAAAAAATGTTCATATTAAAAATGTTAAATTTTTACCAATTACTGATAGGGTAGCTGCATATAATGCTTATGAATCAGGACGTTTAGATTTTGTTTCAGCAGTACCTGTAAGTAATTTACAAGCAATTAAGAAGAAGTATGGTAGTCAGGTTCGACATGCAGAATGGTTGACTCTAGAGTATTTAAACTTTAACTTAACTAAACCTCCTTTCAAGGATAATCCTAAATTGCGTCAAGCGTTATCTATGGTTATTAATCGTAAAGATTTAGTTAAATATGTTACAAAAGATGGAGAAACTCCAGCATATAGTTTCTTCCCTAGTAGTATTGAGGGAGGTATATATAAAGACATTGGTTATAAATGGAAAGATTGGCCAATGTCTAAACGTATTGCTGTAGCTAAAAAATTATATAAAGAAGCAGGGTATTCTAAAGATCACCCACTTAAGATAGATATTGAGTATAATACAGAAAATGTAATTAAGAAGAATGTTGAAGCTATTGCTCAAATGTGGAAAGATACTTTGGGAGTTGAATCAAAAGAGGCAAATTCTGAATTTAAGGTGTTCATAGGAATTAGATCAGCTCGAACTTATAGTGGGGTTGCTAGAGGAGGATGGATTGCTGATTTTAATGCAATAGATAATTTTGCAGATATGTGGACATGTAATAATGCTGATAATTATACCGGATATTGTAATCCAGAATATGACAAGTTAATTAAAGAAGGTGAAAAACAACCGAATCCAACGGCAGCTAAGCCTTACTTTACAAAAGCCTTAAACTTGGTTATGGCAGATTATCCAATCATACCTCTTTACTCAGGTACAGTAACACATTTAGTTAAACCATATATTAAAGGTTATCAGTCAAGCACAAATCATTTAGACCATGTTTATGATAAATGGCTATCTTTTAATAAGAAAAAGTAATTAGGTTCTGTGCACAAAAAATATAAATTAGATTGAAAATAGCTAAACCGTTGTTATTTAAAAGTTGAAAAGCAATAAATATCAAAGTTTTAGCAAGTGAATTATCATATAAAAGAAGTATTTTGGTCAAGTATTTTATCATTCTTAAAATTACAAAAAGGTATACATACAAATGATGAAAATAAGTTAAGATTATTTATTGAAGCAATATTTTACGTGTTACGTACAGGCTGCCAATGGCGGATGTTACCATTTTACTATGGTAAATATAGATCAATACATAAGCATTTTAAAGATTGGTGTGATAAGGGTATATTTTTTGATCTATTTCAGTCAGTGCAAGACCCTGATTTACAAGAAGTTATGCTTGATTCAACCATAACGAGAGCTCATGCCTGTGCTACAGGATATAACAAGGATGATAACCAAGCAATTGGTAGGTCAGTTGGAGGAGTGACTACCAAGATTCATGCTATAACTGATGCTTTAGGCAATCCGATGGAAATATTACTATCAGAAGGCAGAATTCATGATAGTAAAGTAGCAATAGACCTACTACAGAATGTATATAATACAAAAGTTATCGCTGATATAGTATATCACTCTAATGAGATTAGAGAACATATTCAAAATATATCCTCTGAGGCTATTATTCCCTGTAAATCAAATACTATAAATCCTATAGCTTTTGATATTCAAATATACAAAGAAAGATATTTGATAGAAAACTTCTTTTCTAAACTTAAACATTTTAGAAGAGTATTTTCCAGATTTGATAAAATCATTTCTGTATATCTAGGAATGATTAAATTAGCTTGTACTTTTATTTGGCTACGATGAAAATTTATTTTTGTGCACAGAAACTAATATAATTTATCTTTTTATCTCTAAAAACCATATAAAACCTAATCTTTATTGCCTATTCATTTTGTAACTTTTATACTTCTAATTAGAAATAATTAAAACTTTATGGTTATGAAAGAAATTTTAGGTCCAATAAACGATGTTATTAAAAATTCTAAAGAAAGTATACTAAATAAAAGTCTCAAAAAGCTTGACGTAGTTAGTAGAGAAGAATTTGAAGTTCAAAAGAAAATATTGTTAAAAACAAGACAAAAGCTTGAACAGATAGAAGCAAAGTTAGATAAGCTTCTTGATAAGAAAGGTTAGTATGTCGTTAGCGATATTAAAGAGCAGAGCCCAACTTGGTATTGAAGCTCACTCTGTATCAATAGAGGTACATTTGTCTAATGGGTTACCTGGTTTATCAATTGTGGGTTTACCTGAGGCAGCTGTTAAAGAAAGTAAGGATCGTGTCCGTAGCGCAATTATAAATTCAGGATTTAATTTTCCAAATAAAAGAATAACTATAAACTTAGCTCCAGCTGACTTACCTAAAAGTAGTGGACGTTTTGATTTACCAATTGCTTTAGGAATCCTATATGCTTCTGGGCAAATTAATCCATCTAAAAATCTTGATGAATATGAGTTTGCAGGAGAGTTATCTCTAAGTGGTGAGCTTAGAAAAATATCTAGTGCTATTTCAATGGCAATAAGATGTGTTCATGATGCTAAGAAGCTAATTATTCCAATTCAAAATGAAAAAGAAATAACTCTTGTTGAAGATGTACAAGCTTATGCATTGTCTGACTTGAAAGAGACGGTTGATTTTTTAGCAGGAGAGGATGATAAGCAAGAGATTAAGTTTGAGACAGAAATTGATTTTGATGGTTTATATCATGATCTAGAAGATGTTAAAGGGCAATATCAAGCAAAGCGAGCTCTTGAGATAGCTGCAGCAGGCGGACATAATATTCTCTTGGTAGGTCCTCCAGGTACTGGTAAGACAATGTTGGCAAGTAGGCTAAACTCCATTCTGCCACCGTTAGATAAAAAAGAAGCTCTTTCATCTGCTATGATTGCCTCAATTAAAGGTGAGTCTGGTATCGCAGAAAGCTTCTACAAAAGACCATTTAGGCATCCTCATCATACTTCATCAGGCGTATCGCTAGTCGGTGGTGGTTGTCAGTTCCATTAATTAATACTAATATCCATTAATTGTTGCTAATATTTTGATTCTTTTATGGATTTTCAATGATTTTTGTTATTATTTAAGTTATGTAGGTACCCTAGATACTAATGATTTGTATGTTCAAACTCAATGGTAAACCTATTAACACAGTCGTGGATAAACTTTGAGTTTTGTATAATAGAGTTTGATGAAAAATTATCAAATATATTAGGAAGGTGTTACAACATTTAATTAATAGTAGAAGAAGATATGTATATTAGCTCATTAAAAATACGAAATTTCAGAAATTTTTTATGCTCAAAATTCTTATTTAAGAAAGGTGTTAATACAATTCTTGGTGAAAATGGTTCAGGTAAAACCAATGCACTTTTTGCATTAAGACTCCTTCTTGATGAGTCGCTACCAAGAAACGTAACAAAATTACGAGATGGTGATTTCTGTCGTAATCTTGCAGGCTGGAAAGGCCACTGGATTGTGATTTCTGTGGATTTTGATGAGCTGTCAGCTCATGAAGGTTGCCAGATGCTAAAACATAATGCAGGTCATATGGACGGCAGCGATAAAGGTACATTAACTTATTATTTCCGACCTTGCCTAAAAACAAGGAAAGCCCTATTTGAAGCAAGTGGTAACATGGCTTTAGCCCAGCAAATAATTGATGAAATTAGTATTGAAGACTATGAACCAGTATTTTCAGGTAGAGCTAACGCAGATTTTTTATGTGATGATGCATATAAAAATCTAGTCGGTGACTTTCAAAACTTTGAGTTTCCAGACCCTGAAAGCAAAGATTTTAAAGCTTATGGAATTAATATTTCACCTCTGCACGAAGAAGTATCGTTCACTTTTGTAAAAGCACTGAGAGATGTAGTTTCAGATTTAAAGAACTATAGAAAAAGTCCATTAATAGCTTTATTAAAAGGATTAGAATCAGAAATATCTGATGAAGATTCTGAGAACATTACGGGTCTCGTCTCAGACATAAACAACGTAATTTCAGAGCTGGATGAAATCAAGAAAGTTTCTAGGGGAATCCAAGATACATTGCATAAAACGGTTGGCTATACTTTTTCTCCAGTTATCGATATTGAGTCGTCTCTACCAAGTGAATTAGATAAGCTGTTACAAAAACTTTCGCTAACTGTCGGTGACAATTATGTTGACGGTTACAGTGGTGACTTAAATGAGCTTAGTCTTGGTGGTGCTAATTTAATCTATGTCGCGCTAAAACTACTAGAGTATGAGCGAAAACAGGAGGCTGATAAAGCTGCACAGTTTTTAGTTATTGAAGAACCAGAAGCTCACATCCATACTCATATTCAAAAAACATTGTTTGAAAATAACGCTATTAATAAGACTCAGGTCTTCCTATCTACTCATTCAACTCATATCTCTTCTGTTGCCAAAATCTCTGAAATAAATATACTTGGTTTGAATGGAAATTACGTAGATGTTTTTCAGCCCTCAAAAAATCTAAATCCAATAGAGTGTAGTCGTATAGAACGATACTTGAATGCCACCCGCTCAACACTTCTTTTCGCTAAAGGAGTAATTTTAGTTGAGGGTGATGCGGAGCTTATATTGATTCCTACTTTAGTTAAAAAGGTCTTTGGTGTATCACTGGATGAGCTTGGGATTAGCTTAATAAGCATGGATAGCGCTTTTTTTAAGCACGTTTCAAACTTATTTCACCCTGACAGGATACGAAAAAACTGTGCAATTATTACTGATTTAGATGCATCCATCGAACCCCTTCCAGACAATGAGAATGATGACAACAAGTATCAAAAATCATGTCGAAATTCTCAAAAATCAGGCGTAGATAGAAAGGACGATCTAGACGAGTATACTAAGAGTAATGATTATATCAGCGCTTTTTACGCTAGCCATACTTTTGAAGTTGACTTTGTCGGTGCTGATAAATCGAATGTATTGGATGACGTGCTCCCATCAATTTACAAACAAGAAGCCAGTATTAATAATTCAAAAAGTCTGCTCAAAAATAGTGAAGTCAAAATTTATGGAAAAGAAATACTGCGTCTCGCTAATAAGGTTGGTAAAGGCTGGCTATCTTTACTGATATCTGAAAAAGTAACTTCTCAAACTTCCATTCCTAGATATATATTAGACGCAATTGCATTTTCATGTGGCTATAAGCTAACACCTCAAATTCTTTATAAGATGCTTTGTTACAGGCTTTCTAATAACCCCATGCCAGTAATGGAAGATAAAGATAAACCAATACAATTTTTTACCAAGAACAGCGTGGATATTAACGCATGTATTGTTGAATTCGAAGAACGATGCCCTGATGATGATTTATTTAATTTAATTAAATTATTGGATCAGTAGATATGAAGTTAAGTGTTGAACAGCACGCCGCTGTACACTGTACAGAAAATGTATACGTTACTGCTTGTCCGGGAAGTGGAAAAACTAGAGCACTTACGGCACGAATAGCAAAAGGTGTTGAGGAACTAAAATATAGAAGTAATAAAGTATTAGCCGTAACTTTCACAAATCGAGCCGCCGATGAAATAAAGACAAGACTAGAAGAGAATTACACCATAGAAAGTGGTCGCGTTTGGGCTGGAACGATTCATTCATTTGCACTTGAGTGGATAATAAAGCCTTATGCCTCATACGCTGAAACACTCAATTATGGTTACTCTATTGCGGATGAGTTTGAAACAAGAAAAATCCTTAGTAAATTAAAAGTCGCTAGAGGTTTAAGAGTCTTTGATGACGTAAATACAACCTTTAATAGGCAAGGTATGGTTGAAAATAGTGATGCCCGAGCAAAAGAAGTAGAACAGGAATACCGTCAGATACTATCTTCAAGAAAGAAAATCGATTTTGACCAGTCACTATATTTTGCATTTCAACTAATGGAAAGGCTACCAGAAATTGCTCAGACGTTAGGTAATATATTTACTCATATATGCGTTGATGAAATTCAAGATACTCAAGATTTACAGTATGCAATTTTATCCAAGATATTTAATGAGTCATGCA
Organism: Francisella sp. 19S2-4; assembly: GCF_036281795.1. NCBI lineage: Bacteria > Pseudomonadati > Pseudomonadota > Gammaproteobacteria > Thiotrichales > Francisellaceae > Francisella > Francisella sp. 19S2-4. The sequence goes on along the minus strand of NZ_JAWUZH010000011.1, from coordinate 44,435 downwards.
AAAAGCCTTCATTGTTTATTGTAGGTGATGAGAATCAAGCAATTTATGGAGGCATTGGAGGAAAATCTCTTTCCTTAGCAGAATTAAACTCAGAATTTATAGATAGCAATATTAACCATTTTACGTTTAGTGATAATTATCGCTCTACGCAAAGACTAGTAGACTACTTCTCTGTTTTTAGAGGTGTTCAAGGGGGGATATCAAAAGCGGCACATAAAAATGATCAAGGAACTATAAGTTTTTTTAATCAATCAGTACACAAAGATTATTTGGCTGAAGCTATATCAAAGTTAATTCAAACAGAACTCAATAATGGCGTAAATGAAAATGATATATGTGTTATTGCTCCTCAATGGGAGCCGATAAGATCGATGACAAAAAAGCTTATAACTTTATTACCACAGGTGAAGTTTGATGCCCCTGCTTTGTCACCATTTCATGGTCAGCATGATAATTTTTGGTTAATAGTTTCAAAATTGTTATTGACTGAACCATCAGGAATGTTGTTAAGTACCCGTGTTAGATGGGCAAATGAATTGTTAAATAACCTCATAGAAAGTCATCACCATATCCGTGATTTAACTGCTAAAAAGCTGCTCAAAGTAATTAACTCTTTTCACAGTAATACTGTTGTAGGCACGGAATACCTTAAAGAATGTTTTGAGTTTATCTTGGATGAGTTAGATATAGATTTAGTGCATGATTTGTTGCTCAAAGAGCAATTTGACTTGTTTTTTGAGAAAGCTACTTCAAATATAGAAAACAATAACGATCAATATGAAGATACTGTCATTGCCCTTAAGAGTTTTTTTAAGGAGTCTACGGGAATTGTTGTGGATTCTTGTCATGGAGTAAAGGGGGAGGAGTATAACACAGTAATAGCATTTGGTTTACTAAAAGGTTTTGTCCCCCACTGGAAGGATATAATTAATCAACCTGCTCAATTAGGACGGAGTGCTGAGTCCAAAATGCTTTATGTAATAGCTTCAAGAGCAAAAGAAAATCTTTTTTTATTTGCTGAAAATGGTCGTATGACAGCTAGGCACAATTTTTATACAACATCGGAAATGTTGAGCGCATATAACTTTAGATATGATTAATATCATAAAAAATTGAGTTAATGCAGTGAATCTCAAAAAATTATTTGAGACTTTTATTTTGAATGACTAGGCTTTGAATATTTCTTACTATTTTCTTTTAAAGATCTGGTTTTATTCTTATTGATGTTATCATCAAATGATTCTCGTTTTTCTAATGGTAAGCTTTGTCCTCTCTCTAGTTTATCATTAGCCTTTCGAAGGCCTTTAAACACAGTTTCCCAGGTTATTTTCTTTTTCATTAGAAACCTCTATATGGATTAATTTATTTAATTCTAGTTAATAAGATATTGGTTTTAAAGTCCATTTAATTATGCTAATGTCTTTAGTATTAGTGTTTAGAGTATTTTTTTCTTTGAAGAAGAATCAAAAAAAGGAAGCACCACCTTTAGAGTTTCTACCGAATGATAATAGGTATAGATTTATATGGACAATAGAAGGGCTTTTAAAAGGTGTGAGTTCAGAACCAGATGTTATGATGGTTTTTAGATATTTTTATAATGGTAGACCATTTGGTTTTGAGTGGTATCCTGTACCTTATAAATATGCATGTATATGTAAAGCCGGCCAAGTATATAAAGGACAAAAGCTTGTTGATAGACCATACCCTAATGAAGTGGATGATGTAGAGATATTATCTTTTTATGATGGTGAGACTTATTATATAGAACAGGAGACAGCTTTCAAGGTAAGTTACAATAATCCTGTGAGACATTACTCTACTAATTTACCTGAGAGTAAGAAATATATCTTACCGTTAGAAATGTTAAGGCCTTCAGTGAGAAAATGGACTTCATTAAATAAGAGTCCTCAGACGAATCAAATAACAGAGTTGGTTTGTGATGAAGGTAATATTTTGTATGTCCCAACATTTGAGATTTTTCAAAAAATGCTGGTGCCACAAAGTAAAGAGATACAAAGAAAGCTTTTGATTTCCCACCTTGATGAAATACTTAAAGATTATTTAGTTTTAGAAAATTGTTCAAAGATTGATGGCGATAAATGTAAGATTCAATTCAAGAAAGACTATGAAAACATTAGCAAGACCTCTAAACATTTTATAGCTTGTTTATACGTTGATGAGCAAACAAGAAAGATTGCAAGTGGAATATGGTCATATATGCAAAATAATTATGATAGAAACACTCCTATTATGCCAGCAGCAGAACCATATACTGATATGGATATAACTGCTAGAGGTATATGGCTAAAAGATAATGTTTTCTTAGTTCTTAACATAACTGGTTTGCATTTTGGACAAAAGGTGGAGCTAGAAGAGCTTATTGATGAATACTCAAATAATTCATCGGGAGATACTCGTAAATCACACAATAGAAAAAAGAGTATTCATGAAAATGATCTACCATACGACAACTATAATGATCCTGGTGCAAACGCTGGATTAAAAAAGATTAAAAGTAATGTTGATGTAGGGATCAATATGGGTATTACGAATTCTTCTATACAAAAAGAATCTGAAGGAAGTGTAGATAAAGAATTCATCGATGAAGATGAAACACTTGCTGTTAGCTTCGGTGATGAAAGTAATGCTTGTCAAAGTAAGAATATAGCAAAGTGTATTGATTATGAGATTGAAAAAAATAATATGGAAGGTAGCTTGTTTCTTATTTATGAAACTTTGATAAGGTTACAAAAAGCGTCGTATATTAGCGAGGTTTGTTGCTTAACCCATGATTTTAAAGATGTCCACAGCTATCATTTAAATACCTTTCCCAGGGAACTATTACCAAAAAGAAAGAATAGCTGGTTACTTAAGGACAATGGTGATTTAAGGAACTATTTATTAGTTAAGATAACTCTTGATAATGGTAGAAAATTAATCTTATTTGAGCTAGAAAAAAGAACAAGTAGCGAAGCATTTTGTGGGATACTTTTTAATAATCCTCATAGCTTCTTTAGAAGGTTGGATATACTTTTAAGATTTATTGTGGAAAATCGTGGTAAATTAACAGAAAAAGCTAACGGTAAATTAATTGATAAAGATCTGCCTGTAGATAATAATCAAGTATTTTCTCATAAATATAGTTCTAATCGTTTAGCAAATACTTTTATTTCATTATTAGAGCCCTATCAGAGTGATTAAATAGCTGTTTGTTCAGAGGTATAAAATAATCTTCATTTAATAGTTTTATAAAGCATTTGTCATTCTTCTTTCGTATTATTTTATCTGTTATATAAGAATATTTTGGTAGATCTATCTTATGGAAATATGCTAAACATAACATAATTAATTGTAGCTTTTGTTTTGATGATAGAAAATCTTTTCTTAAAAGACTTATTAATTGTATTCTTAAGTATGTTTTTGATTTGGTTGTTTTCGTTATTAAAGCCTTAGGAAGCTTTGACATTTTGTGGCTAACTAACTTTCTCTCAAATAAGTAGTTTATAAATTCTGTTATCGATGCTTTGTAGCCAGGATATATGAGAAGAAAAGAGCTGATGGCTTTTTCATTATATTCTTTCAAATTGAAAAAAATATGAGTCTCTATTAATTTGTTGGCTGGCGTAAGGGCTAATTTTATGCTACTTAAAGTTATTGATTTGAATTTGTTTAGTAAATAATGATAGTAATCAAGGAATACACTTGAGAGTTCTGAACTACAGCCTTTATGTTTATTTATATATTTATTTATCGTTTTTATATTTTGATAATCTTTTTTATCTAAATAGTTCTGAATAATCAAACCTTTGCCTAGTAAAAACTTAAAGAGAATGTTGCTGTAGGTTTTGTTCTGTTTGATATATTCAAAAATAATATCTCGATATGAGGGGAATTTTTTCTGATTTATGTAGAGTTTATCTATTAATGTAAAGTGTTCTAAGAAGCGATACAGATTGATACTAGAAAAATGTGGATCTCTATATTTAGCTAACCAAAAACAAAATTCTTTAAACAAGTCCTTCGTATATGTGAGATTTGCTTTATTAGCCTTTAGTTTGTTTCTTATGGCGTTCATAGAACTACAGTTCTTGCAAAAATTTCCAGACCCAGCTGGAATGTTTATACTACATACTTTACATTGCCGATATCTCTCTATTGAACATATTTTACATAAAGGTTCTTTTTTTATGTTGTAAGAATAAACAAATCTTTTATATTTACAGTGTGAGCATATTTTCTTAGCTGTCATAATATTCTTAATATTTCATTCATCATTTGATTAACTATATGCTTAGGTGTAGGAAGTAATAAACTCTTGCTACGAGAGGTTGATACTCTTGATTTGCTAGAATGATCTAGCAGTTGTGAAATATATTTGATACTAGGAGAGTTTGTGATTTGCTGGATAAACATTGTTCTTGTTATGTTACTGTTTCTTAAAATAAGAATTAAATCATCTAAAGAACTATAAGCTAGTTTTGTTAAAGCACAAAAAATCATATGTCTTTCTTTTATACTCTTTCGTTCAAAATGAGTGGGAGTTAGAACCACACTTTGTGATATAGAAAAATACTTCAGAAGCTTATTAAAAGCTTTGGGCCTATTAAAAGCTCTTTGTATTAAGGTTATTATGATTCTTAATGCTTCAAGCTGCTCATCATGACTATTTGTTTCTAATAAGTATGGTGCTTCAGTGTTGTTTAAGTGTTCCTGTAACTTTAGAGTATCATCATTTATTTTATAAACTTTTGAGCCTATTAGACTGCCATTGCAATATTGGCATTTTGCAATATCTGGATTATAATATCTTATTAGATGTGGAGCGAATGGGAAATGGCATATTGGGCAAGTATTTGAGAGTAATATCTTATGCTTTGAGCAGGCTGTACTCCAGGCAAGCCTCCAGCTTTTTCTGATATAAAAATCGTTATCTTTGATACATTCGTTACAATAAAGAAAACCATTGTTCTTAACTCTATTTCTAGAGCCTAGTGGAATAATCCAGGGTGTATATCCATGTCTAGAATCTGGTATAAAAGATTTGAGAGTGGAATTATACAGTTTCTTATAATCAACGCCAGATATCTTTGATAAATGTAATATTTGTGAGAGTGAAACACTCTTATCAATATCTAAAGACCATCCTCTCCAATTATTCCAAATGGCTCCTGTAAAGCTTATAGGATCAGAACCATTAGCTATTGAGTTTCTAATCAGCCATGAGCTTAGTATTTCATTATCTTTTATAGATAACACTACAGGCCATCTATGTATTTCTTCTTCTAAGTCCATGAGTTTTTTTAACCCATTTATGTTGTTTAATAATATCTGTAGATATTGATTCAGATTTTGTTTCTAAGGTTGTAATGCAACACTCTATTAGGAGCTTGTGTAAGTCACCAAGATTACCTTCTGAAATCGTATATAATAATGTTGCTTTTTCTTTGGACGCTAAATTAGATGCTTCTTTGAGAGGTAACCTCATTTCAAATGATTTTAGTAGTGACCTAAAGTTTTTATCTAAATCCCACTTTGGAAGATTTACTATATCAAATCTACTAGCATGCTGAGGATCTGAATGTAAAATTAAAGCAGCATCTTTGGTGCCAACACCTACTATTGGTATTAATAGTTCATTGCCAAGGTTCTTTATAGCATTCATAACAGTTCTTTGTTTAGAAGCTGTTCCACTAAGAAGATTGTGTATTTCATCTAAAATAAGCATTTTAACATTGCAAAGCCTCATTAAATGGATGACTTGATATCTAAGCTTAACTGTTGAATCTGTAACTCGGTAGGGCGTCCAAAATGTATCTAATATAGATACATATAGTCCCTTTTCATCAGCTGTAGCTGGAGATTGAGCAATAACTAGTGTTTTATTAACTTTTGACATACCATCTTCATCTTCAGAAGTATGATTAGGATGTATGGAATGAAAATAGTTGATCAGAGATGTTTTACCAATATTGGATTCCCCAATTAATAGGAGATTTTGCATTCTTGGTTGTTTTGGTCTTTTAAGTAGACTATTTAATAACTTTATAACATCTATTGTTTTGGGGTAGTTTATCCAAATAGGTTGATATAGATACTCAATTCTAGTATCTAAGTCTAATTCAACTATGCTTTTAGTTTCTTCGTTAAGGTGTGTATATTTCATTATCTATCCTTAATCAAAGGATTCTACATTATCATCCCAAAAATCATTCTCATTATTAGAGTTTTCTGTTGTTATCTTAAGAGTTTTTGGTGAAGAAAGTTGTTTATCACGGTTAGTTTTTCTTTGTATTGTTCTTCTAGCTTTCTTAGATTTTGAGATGCTAGATTTTACATGGTGTTGCATTTCTTCTAATGCCATTAGTATGTTAGCGGGCGTTATAGATGTTCTCTTTTTCTTTAAGTCACTTTTGATAGCATAATATTCGAATAGACTAAGAGGTGGAATTGATTGGTCTGCTAAAGGTATTTTAAAATAGTACTTTAGTTGAGGCTCATAAAACCAAATGTAAGATATATTCCTCGGGTCTCTTCTTAGTATGAATTTAGTTTTCTGCTTAGTATTTCTATTTATATGATTAATCCATGGCCTTAAGCAGTTATCATAATAATTTAAACCATCGATATTTACACCGTTCTTTTGGATGGTTCTGTTAAAGATAGGAAGAAAATCAATAAGTAAAGTTTCACTATCACTTGGTTTCATAGGATAGCCACAACCAGGATTTTGATCATCTCCAAATATTCCTTTTTCCCATTTTTCTATAGGCGTCATATCAATTGAGCTATGTTGCTTCTGGTGATATACTTTTGTAATAAATAGAAGTAGCCATTTTTCAAATTCAGCAAATGTCATGCAAGCATTTTTATCAGAATCATAATTAGCTCTTTCTGCTATATTTGAGAAAGTTGTTCCTGGTAAAGAGTGAACCTTTTTGACGATTGTTCCTATAAGTCTTTCTATATGTCCACCAAAATTAGGTCTACCAACGGGCCTAAATTCAATGTTTATACCATAGGATAAGCAGGACTTTCTCAAGCTATCAGATCTGAAATCTGCACCATTATCAACGTGTATAGTATTCATTAGTCCCCATACTGGCCATTCAGCATTAATATCATGCTCAAGTAACATTTTGTCTTTAGGAAGAATGGAGTTAGTTAAGCATAGAGCAACAGAAGCTTCGCTAGGAGGTTCAAGAGATAAGTAGTATCCTGTAATCATTCTACTAAAAACATCAATGGCTAAGGTTAGCCAAGGCCTACCGATGGGTAATCTATTATTATCATCAACAAGGATTATATCCATAAGAGTATGATCTATTTGTACAACTGATAATGGATGCGTTGCATGAGGGAATTTCCCAGCAGATGGATAATATAAATCTTGGGCTTTATTTCTATTTCCTTGTCTTTTTAATTTCTCTTCATGTGAAATTTTGGCAACACGGGCTCTAATGGTATTCTTACTTGGTGTAGTAATGTTTTTATTGTGGCACTCTATTTGTACAAGCTCTATTACTCTTTGGATACAAGGCTTTTGTTTAGTGAGATAGTATTCTTCAATATTTTTCTGAATAATAGCTTCAGCTGTTAAAGATAATCGCTGTGAGCCTAAAGTACATCCTCTTTTTTGTGGGAGTAAACTAGTTATTGAGCCAGTATTATTATATGCTCTTAACCATCTATAAATAGTAGTAAAATGAATATTATTGTCATAAGCGAGTTTTTCAATATCATCTTTGGTTGTAGACACTCCAATTAGTGGCTTAATTATAGAAAAGCGTTTTTCGACTTCTTCCCATTGTTTATCTGTGTATGAATCAATATCTTGCTGATGATTAGATATTTGATCTTTTTCTATGATACTTTTGACTTCATCAGTCAGAATAGATTTTGCCTTACCTGTTTTAACATCAACGCCAACAACAGTATTAAAGTCTATTGTTTGGGTAATTCTATATATATTTACGCCAACCTTAACATATTGATTGGGCTTAATAGATATACGACCTCTGTCTATATTGTTCATATTTGATTATCTCTATTATTTAACCAGACTATAGTCTTTCTATTTATAGGTGCTTGCATGTCGCAATACAATGTGTGATTAGCTATTAATCCAAGAATCTGTCCTAAGGCTATACCTTTTTGCTCACTCGTTACGTATAGATATTCTAAGATGTGGTCAATTGTTGAATGTCCGATGTTCGTAATATAGTCAATAATCCTAGATTCTTCTTGAGAAGAATACTTCATATGTTTACGATTATTAACCAATCTAATATTATCTAGATATGGACCTCTTATTTTATTCTCATCAAAAATCTTAAATACACAGCCATTATCTTTAGCATAAGAAGTAGCTAATTTAAACTTTTCTCTTAACTTATACCAATTAGATTTTATAAACTTATTAGGCTTAACTTCTACAATATAAGGCGGAATATTTGAGGATGCTAAAAAATCAATTCTAAAATCTGGTGTATATGAAGCATTGCGATTGCTTGAGTTTTTATACTCGATAGTTACTGGTTGTTCAGTAATATCAAGAACAACAAGATTAAACTCCATTAGTGATATAAAGTCTCTTTCTAATGTTGATTCAAAACTAACAGTTTTTTCTAATCTAAAAGGATAATTTCCTGAAACACTTGAATAAGTGTAGTGTATATCTCTATAATTAGACTTTATTTTCATAATGTTTTTTTCAGATGTTATTTATTAGCACTAATTCTTGGATAATTGACATATTTTATGGCAGATTATCATTAATTCTTGGAATTGTGTCTAATAAAATCATTGCTTTATATAGAAGTATATTAGCACTAATTCTTGGAATTGACAGTGGTAGCAATCCAATGCCTGGTGAAATTTCTTTGGCACATAATGGTGTTTTGTTTTTAGATGAATTGCCAGAATTTGACAGAAAAGTTTTAGAAGTTTTACGAGAGCCTTTAGAAACAGGTATTGTAAATATCTCTCGAGCAAGATGTCAGGTTGAATATCCTGCAAATTTTCAATTAATAGCAGCGATGAATCCATGCCCTTGTGGTTATTTAGGATCACAGTTCAAAGAATGTACAGACTCTATACAAGCAATTCGGCGCTATCAGAGTAAGCTTTCAGGACCTCTTTTAGATAGGATTGATTTGCATGTTGAGGTGCTAGAGCTTTCTAAAGAGGATTTAACAAATCAGAATTTACGTGGTGAAAAGAGCTATTATGTAAGACAGAGGGTTGAAAAAGCTCGCCAGATACAAATAACAAGGCAAGGTAAAATCAATGCTATGCTAAGTAGTAAGGAGTTGGATTTGGTTTGTAGCTTAAATGAAGAGAATAAAGAAATGCTATCTCAAGCAATAGAAAAGCTTGGATTATCGGCTAGAGGGTATTATAAAATATTAAAAGTAGCTAGAACTATAGCTGATATAAATGGTAGTAAAGATGTTGATAAAATTGCCATACAAGAAGCAATAAGTTATAGAAAAATGGATAAGTTTATTAAGTAGCTTTAAATGATAGCTGAGTTATAAAGCAATTAAAGTACCCTAAAGCAAAAATCGCCCTATGTTTAGTATATTTTATTTTCTATAATAATCATCAGAAATATAATTAAGCGTTAGTTAGCGTTTTTGAGACTAAAGAGGTATTGTTTTATGAGAAGACTTTTTTTGGATGCATTTAATCAAGAGAAATTAGAAAAACCTCCAGTATGGATTATGCGTCAAGCAGGTAGGTATTTACCTGAATATAGGGCTGTTAGATCAAAATTTGAGAACTTTATGGATATGTGTCGTAATGCAGACGCTTGCTGTGAAGTAGCTCTGCATCCATTAGATCGCTATGATCTGGATGCGGCAATTGTTTTTTCAGACATTTTGACAATTCCTGAAGCTATGGGCATGGATCTTAAATTTATTAAAGGTGTTGGGCCAGTGTTTTCAGATCCTATCGAATCTATAAAAGATCTAGGAAAGCTTAGATCAATAGAGGATAGTGTTGGAGATTTAGAGTATGTTTATAATGCAGTTAAAATAACTAGGTCAGCAATAAGTGTTCCTTTGATAGGTTTTACAGGTAGTCCATGGACATTGGCGGCATATATGGTCGAAGGATCTGGATCAAAACAGTTTAGTAAATTACGTAAAATGATGTATTCAAATCCACAATTAATGCATAGCTTATTACAAAGGCTATCAGATATCACAGTTATATATTTACTTGAGCAGGTTAAGTCAGGGGCTAGTTCTTTGATGATCTTTGATACATGGGGTGGAATTTTACCTCTGGAGAAATATAATGATTTTTCTTTAAAGTACATGGAATATATCGCTAGTAAAGTTAAGGAAAAATCAAATGTTCCAGTAGTGTTTTTTACTAAAGGTGGAGCTAATTTTTTTGACGAGTTAAAGGATAAGTCTTGTGATGGTGTTGGAGTTGATTGGAGTGTGACTATAAAACAAGCACGTCACAGGATTGGTGTTGGTAAAGTTCTTCAAGGTAACTTTGATCCGGCATTTTTATATGGAACTACAGATAGTATTCGAGAAACTGTTAAAAAGCATATGCAATTTATCCAATCAGATAAGTTAAATAATTATATTGTGAATCTTGGTCATGGTATTTATCCTGATATTGACCCAGATAATGTTAAAGTAATGATAGAGGCTATTAGAGAGTTTAGTGTTTAAGGCATAATTCTTGTTAAGAATCATTAAAAAACTTGACATAGTGAAAAACACTGTTATTATATATGTCTATAGACGCGGGGTGGAGCAGTTTGGTAGCTCGTCGGGCTCATAACCCGAAGGTCGTTGGTTCAAATCCAGCCCCCGCTACCAATCAGGAATTCTTTTACAAAGGCCCTTTAAGGGCCTTTTTGCTATCTAGACGATATGCAAAATCTAAGGGGTGAAAATGTTACTAGATGATTTATATGAGATAGTAGAACCCATCACAGCTGACTTAGGCTATATTTTATGGGGAATAGAGGTTGTAGGAAGTGGTAATATTACCATCCGTATTTTTATTGATCATGAAGATGGTGTTTCTGTTGATGATTGCCAAACTGTTAGTAGAGAGGTTAGTGCAATGTTTGACGTTGAAGATCCTATTTCTGGAAAATATGTTCTAGAAGTATCTTCTCCAGGAATGAATCGCCAGATTTTTAATATATCTCAAGCACAAGCATTGATAGGCTTTAGTGTAAAAGCTGTTACTTTAGCGCCTGTTGAATCACAAACAAAATTTAAAGGCTTGCTAAAAGGTGTTGATGGTAATAATGTTATTCTAGAGTTAGAGAATAACAAAGAGGTGAGTTTTGACTTTGATGAGCTTAAGAAGCTAAGAGTATCACCAGATTTTAGTTAGATAGAAGGAATAGGATATGAGCAAAGAATTATTGTTAGTATTAGAGACTGTAGCTAATGAGAAAGATATTTCAAAGGATCTTTTATTTGAGGCTATGGAAGAGGCTTTAGCTATTGTAACTAAAAAAGAACTTGATGAACAAATGAATATCGAGGTTACTATTAATAGAGTAACTGGTGAGTTTACGGCAGATAGAGTTTGGCACATAGTTTCTGAAGATGAAGATTTGATAGACTATTCAAAAGAGTTATATGAAGATGTTGCTCAAGAAAAGGGCTATGATGTTAAGGCTGGAGATGTGATACGTGAGCCTGTAGAAGTCAAAGAATATGGTCGTATAGCTGCAACAATGGCTAAACAGATCTTGATGAAGAAAATCAAGAATTTTGAGAAAGAAAAAACAGCAAAAATCTATCAAGGTAAAATTGGTGATATTGTTTATGGCGAAGTAAAAAGAGCGACATATGAAATATTAGTCATCGATCTTGGTAATAATGCTGAAGGTATTTTGCCTAAGAAAGATCTTATAGCTAGAGAAAGATTCCGTGTTGGAGATAAGATTAGAGCATGTGTAGAAAGTGTTGAGCAGGATGAGTTTGGTAAGCCAAATACAGTAATGCTAAGTAGAGCTAGCAATACAATGTTAAAAGCATTATTTAAGCTGGAAGTTCCTGAAGTTGAGGAAGAGCTTATAAATGTAGTGAATGTTGTTCGTGAACCTGGCTTTAGATCTAAGGTAACGGTTAAAAGCAATGATCAACGAATTGATCCTTGTGGAGCATGTGTGGGAGTTAGAGGGTCTAGAATTCATTCTATAATGAGTGAATTGAATGGTGAAAAAGTAGATGTTATCCTTTGGGATGAGGATGTTGTACAGTATGCTATTAACTCTTTATCTCCTGTCGATTCTGAAGATATATTAGAAGTTAATGTTGATGAAGAGTCAAATACAATGGATATCGTAGTTAAACAAGAAAGTTTATCTAAGGCTATTGGTAAAAATGGGGTTAATGTAAGACTTGCTAGTGCTCTTATTGGTTGGAGAATAAATGTCTTATCTGATGCTGAACAAGAAGAAAAGCAAATGTCTATAGTGGAGAAATTTGTTGAAGTATTAGATATAGATCATGATTTTGCTTTAGTCTTAATAGAAGAAGGGATAGAAACCTTAGAAGATCTGGCGTATTTAGATAGAGATGAGCTTTTAGAAATTGAAGGTTTTGATGAAGATGTTGTAGATGAGCTTCAAGAAAGAGCTAAAGCAGCTGTTTTATCAAAGGCATTAGGTGATAAAGAGCCAGCTGAAGATTTATTAAATATGCAAGGTATGAGTCAGGACTTGGCAAATCAATTGGCTCAGAATAATATAGTTACTATGGAAGATCTAGCAGATTTATCTGTTGATGAGTTACTAGATATTGTAGCTATGGATGAAGAGCAAGCAACAGATTTAATTATGCAAGCAAGAGCTCCTTGGTTTGAATAAAAAAAGTACGCGATAAATATAGAGTACAAGGGAGAGGGAAATGGCAGATATTACAGTTGGGCAATTAGCACAACAAACTAACAAAGATGTAGATACACTACTAAAGCAGCTAGAGTCTTTTGGTATATCTAAGTCTAGCGAAAAAGATACGCTTACATCAGATGAGATGAAAACGCTTTTAGAAAAAATTAATAGTGCAAAAACTGCAACAGCTAGAAAAAAAGTAACAACTATGAAACTTGATGGTAAACATAAGATAAATGTTTCTGTTAAGCGTAAAAGACGTGTTGCTAAAAAAACAGAAGATGTTGCTCCGAGTATTTCAGAGACTAAATCTCATGAAACAGAGCAAGTTGCTAAAGAAGAGCAATCTATAGTATCAGATGTTAAAAAAGATCAATCTTTGACAGCTCCGCTTGAGAAAGCTTCTGAGAAGAAAGTGGAAACAGCAGTTGCACAAGAGTCTAAAGTAGCTCCTATAAAGAGTAGTGGCTTCAAAATAACATCGATGCCTGAGGTGGTCTCAGAGGTAAGTGAGCAAGAAGATGCTGCTACAGATGATGCTTCTAACAATAAACAAGCAAAGAAAAAATCTACAAAGAAAGCTTTCTCTGAATCTGTTGCTAGTAGTAATACGAAATATAAGAGAGAAGAAGAAGAGAAGAAATCTAAAGCTAAAAAAGTTAGTGGTAAAGGATTTAAAAAAGCAAATCCTAGACAACTATCTCAGCTTACAGGTGATTTAGAATCATTTGATGATTTTGGATCTAGAAAAGGCAAGGTAAAACACTCAAAAGTTAAAAGACAAGAGTTTACTATGCCTGTTGAAAATACAGTTAAAACAGTTGAAATATACGAAGGTATTACTGTTAGTGATCTAGCTCAAAAGATGGCTGTAAAAGGCGCTGAAGTTGTTAAGATATTATTTAATATGGGTGTGATGGCAACTATTAACCAATCATTAGATCAAGATACAGCTATCTTAATTGTTGAGGAAATGGGCCATAAATATACTTTACATAATGAAAATGCTTTAGAAGAGGCTGTGACAACTGTTGATAGAAGTGGCTATAAGCAAATCTCAAGAGCTCCAGTTGTTACTATTATGGGACATGTTGATCATGGTAAGACATCTTTGCTTGACTATATTCGTAATGCTAGAGTTGTTGATGGTGAAGCTGGTGGGATAACACAACATATTGGTGCATATTCTGTAAAAACTAAGAAAGGTGCTTTGACGTTCTTAGATACTCCAGGCCATGAGGCTTTTACTTCAATGCGTGCTAGAGGTGCTAAGAGCACAGATATCGTGATTTTGGTTGTAGCGGCAGATGATGGTGTTATGCCTCAGACTGAAGAGGCTATTCAACATGCTAAGGCTGCTGGAGTTCCAATAGTTGTCGCAGTGAATAAGATTGATAAGCCTGAAGCAGATCCAGATAAGGTAATTGGCGAGTTAGCACAAAGAAACGTTATCCCTGAATCTTGGGGTGGTGATGCGATGTTTGTCAATGTTTCTGCAAAAACAGGTGAAGGAGTGCCAGATCTTTTGGATGCTGTATTACTTCAATCTGAAGTTTTAGAGTTAGAAGCGTTTGTTGATGGTAATGCAGAAGGTGTAGTAGTAGAGTCTCGTCTTGAAAAAGGTAGAGGTCCTGTTGCAACAGCGCTTATCAAAAATGGTAGACTTAAACAAGGTGATATAATTCTTTGTGGTAAGGAATATGGGCGTGTTAGAGCTATGTATAATGATCTTGGTAAACAGATTGAAATAGCGGGTCCTTCTACACCAGTTGAAATACTTGGTTTATCAGGTGTTCCAGCGGCAGGTGATGAGATGATTGTTGTTGAAAGCGACAAAAAAGCAAAAGAAGTTGCAACACAAAGAGCACAAAAGCAAAAAGAAGCTAAGATTGCTCAAGAGCAGTCTCTTAAATTATCCAATATGTTTAATAATATGGGTAAAGAGGGTGAGCAGCAGGTTCTTAAAATAATACTTAAAGGTGATGTTCAAGGCTCTGTGGAGGCGATTAGAGAATCACTAAATAAACTTTCAACAGAAGAAGTGAAGGTTGATATTATTGCTAGTGGTATTGGTGCAATTACCTCGTCGGATGTCACTTTAGCAGTTGCATCAACGGCTGTTATTGTTGGTTTTAATGTTCGTGCTGATGGTGCGGCTAAGAAACTAGCTGAGAGTGATGGTGTGGAGCTTCGTTATTATAATATTATTTATGATTTAATCGATGATGTTAAGAAAGCTATGACAGGTCTTCTATCTCCTGAGATGAAAGAACAGATTATTGGTATTGCTGAAGTTAGGGAGGTCTATAGATCATCTAAATTTGGTTCAATTGCTGGTTGTATGGTTATTGAGGGAAGTGTTAAAAGAACTAACCCTATCCGTGTACTAAGAGATAACGTCGTTATCTATGAAGGGAGTCTTGAGTCTTTGAAGCGATTCAAAGATGATGCTTCTGAAGTTAAAAAAGGTATGGAGTGTGGTATTGGAGTTAAAAACTATAACGATGTACGTGCTGGTGACCAGATAGAAGTGTTTGAGGTTATTGAAGTAGCTAAGGAGTTATAGTGTTATGGCTGCAGAAGGTAGAGTGCAAAGAGTAGCAAGCGAGCTACAGAAAGTAATATCTTTATTATTACGTACTAGAATTAAAGACCCTAAGCTCGCTACTGCAACTATTACAGAAATAGATCTTTCTAGAGATTTATCTTATGCGAAAGTTTATTATACATGTCTTGCTGTAGAAGATAGGGAATCTATTGCAAAGGCTTTTGATAAATCGAAAGGCTTCTTTAGATCATCAATAGCTAAGTCTTTAAATTTAAGAATAGTACCGAATCTAAAATTTATTTATGATCAATCGTTAGATTATGGTATGGAGATGGAAGATAAAATCCAGAAGGCTTTAGATGCGGATTCTAAAATAATCAAACAAGATAACAAATCTCTAGAAGAGAATTATAAAGACAGCGATAAAGAAGATAAAGCTGAAAAATTGAGGTAGATTTTCTATGAGCAAACTCACTGCTGTTAGAGGGTTTAATGATATATTACCTGAACAGAGCCATAAGTGGCAATTCTTAGAATCTAAAATAAAATCCATTCTTGATAATTATCATTATGATGAGATCAGACTTCCTATTTTAGAAAAAAGCGAACTTTTTCATAGAAGTGTTGGAGAAACGTCAGATATTGTTTCAAAAGAGACGTATGACTTTCAAGATAGAAATGGTGATAGTTTGACATTGCGCCCAGAAGGAACCGCTGGATGTGTTAGGATGGTTGTAGAAAATGGCTTGGCTAATAGAGGGCAGACGCAAAAGCTTTGGTACTGCGGGCCAATGTTTCGCTATGAAAGACCACAGAAAGGGCGCTATAGACAGTTTTATCAGCTTGGTGTTGAAGCATATGGTTTTGATTCAATTGCAATTGATTTGGAGATTCTCTCTATCGCATGGAATTTATTTAATGATTTGGGTATATCAGGTTATGTTACATTGGAGTTGAATAACTTGGGCTCGAGCATTAATCGGCAAGAGTATGTCAAAGCTTTATTAAATTATTTAGAACCATATCACAATGAGTTAGATGAAGATTCTATTAAAAGGTTAGATAAAAATCCTTTGAGAATACTAGATTCAAAAATAGAAAGAACGCAAGAAATTCTTAAGGATGCTCCAAAATTAATAGATTTTATTGATGATGAGCAAAAATTGAGGCTTCAGCAGACTTGTGAATATCTTGATGTTATGGGTATTAACTATATTGTTAACTATAATCTTGTAAGAGGGTTGGATTATTATAGTGGTTTAGTCTTTGAATGGACAACTGATAGGCTAGGTACTCAAAGTGCTATTTGTGCTGGTGGAAGGTATGATAGTTTGATTGAGAATCTTGGTGGGCAAAAAGCAGGCTCAATAGGTTTTGGTATGGGCATGGAGCGTTTATTGTTGCTTTTAGATGAGCTTGGTAAGTTATCAGCCAAAGATGACACATGTGACGTTTTCTTTGTGTTAGATAAAGACTATTTACATAAGTCTTTTGCAATAGTTGAAAGTGTTAGAGAGGCACTTCCTAATTTAAGAGTAAATATGGATCTTAAGGCGGGAGGTTTTAAATCACAATTTAAAAAGGCTGATAAGTCACAAGCAAAAGTTGCTGTAATAATCGGTTACGATGAGCTAGAGAGGGGATTCGCTAGCATTAAGTATCTTCAAAAAGACCATCCTCAAGAGCAAGTTTTGTTGAGTGAGTTGGTAAATTTCTTAGAAAGATAGGTTATGAAACTACATAATATAAAAGGTTATGCTTGGATCGTTGTTGCTCTGAGTTCATTTTTATTGATTGATAAATATATAATGAATGTTTCGCCAAGTTTGATTGCGAATGATTTAATGAGTAGTTTTTCAATAAATGCTACTGAAATGAGTGCAATGGTATCCTTGTTTTTATGGGCTGTTGTTTTTTGTCAATTTTTTGTTGCTGGGCCAATTGTTGATAGGTTGGGCTTTAGAAAAGTTAGCTTTTTTTCTTTAGTCTTATCAGCTATTGGTTTGCTGTTATTTGTTTTATCGGCAGATATTCATAGTTTTGTTTTAGGTTGTATATCAAGGTTAATGATTGGAATCGGAGCATCTTTTGCAACTGTTGGATATATAAAGGCAGCTGCGGTGTGGTTCAGTCCTCGTAAGTTTGCATTTGTGTGTAGTTTTCTTATGACTGCTGCGATGACGGGAGCATTATTAGGTCAAGTTCCGTTAGCATACCTTATAGAATTAACAGGATCTTGGCATAGAGCTTTGATAAGTTATGCTTGTTTTAGTGTTGTTATGGCATTGCTATATTTAGCTTTAGTAAGAGATTACAATCCTCACGCACCTGATGTTAATAAAACATCGGCAGACGCAGGGACTCTTGCTGGAATAAAAAGAGTGCTTTTAAATAAAAATAATTGGTATCTTACTCTATATACGGGTTTAACTTTTACAACGATAGATGTTTTTGGGGGTATTTGGGGTAATAATTATTTTAGAGAGCTTTATGAAATAACTTCAAAAGATGCATCATTTATAGTGTCAATGATGTTTTTGGGGCTTGCTATAGGCTCTCCTGTTATAGGTAAACTTTCAGAGAGATTTGATAATAGAATAGGGATAATGATCATATTCCATATTATTGCAACTATTTCACTGGCAGGTGTTTTACAATTTAAGCTTACGCCAATGTTTTCTGGAATTTTATTATTTACGTTTGGATTTTGTTTAGGTGTTTATATGCTTGCTTTTGCTATAGGTAATAGAATTAATCCTATAGTTGTTGCAGCTACAGTCGCAGCTCTTATCAATACAGGAGAGCCTTTGCTTGGGGCTTTGTTTGATCCTCTTATTGGACATATGTTAGATATGACATGGACAGGGCAGTATATTGATGCTCATAATAATATTACTAATGTAATATCAGAAGGAGCGCATAGATACTTTGGCATTCAAGCCTATCATAATGCCTTTTTAATATTGGTTTTTAGTATGATTGTGTCATTCTTCTTATTGATTTTAGTTAGAGATAAAGAAGTTAAGTGAAAAAATGAATCTTAAAGAAATATATTTTGAAAAAGTTAAGAAGCTTAATTTAAAAGCGGACTCTTTACAAATTGAAGCTGTGAGTTGTTTACAAAAAATAGTTGATCAACTTCTTTCGAAAAAAGCTTCAAAGATTGGTTTCTTTAAGAAATCGATTTACCCACAAATAACTGGTTTATACATGTGGGGAGGGGTTGGTCGAGGTAAGACTTTTATTATGGATATCTTCTATAATAATTTACCTATAGAAAAAAAAAGACGTCAGCACTTTTCTCATTTTATGAAAAGTATTCACTCGCAATTAAGAAAGTATCAAGGTAAAAAAAACCCTATATCAAAGGTGGCTTATGATATGGCTAAAGAGATGCAAGTAATATGCTTTGATGAATTTTTTGTCGAAGATATTGCTGATGCGATGATATTAGGGAATGTTTTTACAGAGTTGTTTAAATTAGGAGTTGTTTTAGTAGCAACCTCTAATATAGAGCCTGAGAAGCTATATCGTAATGGTTTGCAAAGGGAGCAGTTTTTGCCTGCTATTGATGTTTTACTTGAACATGTCGATGTTTTGAATTTAGATTCGGGAATAGATTATAGATTTCGTTTGCCAACTGATTATATGAATTATTTATATCCATATAATGAACAAAATCGTAAGAATTTTTTTGATAGGTTTTTTATAAGAAATAAATATTTTGATAAAGATTCAAAGATTCAAGTTTTAGGTAGAAGTATTCCAGTAATGCTTTTAAGTCATAATGATGTCTGTTTTGATTTTAAAATTATTTGTGGTGATGGTAGGAGTTCCCAAGATTATATAGATATTTGTGAGCAGTTTGAGCAAATATTTATATATAATTTAGTCGGATTTGATGAATATAATGAAGATATGGCAAGGCGTTTTATAGCCCTTATTGATGAATTTTATGATCAAAATAAGAAGGTTGTAATTTTAGCTAATTATGATTTTAAAGATATATATAAGGGTGAACGGTTAAAATTTGAGTTTCAGAGAACTGTGAGTCGCCTCAATGATATGCAAAACCCAAAATTTGGAGCCTCAAATGAATAAGGTTCAGTTTCTTGAAGTTTCTGATGATGTTGAAAGTCAGCGAATAGATAATTTTTTGATTGGGAAGTTCTCTCAATTACCTAAATCCTTAATTTATCGCTGGATTCGTAAGGGTGAATTACGAGTAAATAAGAAAAGAGTGAAGCAAACTTCACGAGTTAGTGCGGGCGATATTGTCCGTGTTCCTCCTTTTAGTCTCGAAGAGAGTCAGGAGCTGATAAAGGTATCGCAATCCCATCTTGATTTTCTTGAACAATGCATACTTTATGAAAATGATGACTATATTATTGTAAATAAACCGTCAGGGATGGCGGTGCATGGAGGATCTGGAGTAAATTCAGGACTAGTCGAGCGTCTAAGGCAATTAAGACCTAAAGCTAGACGTTTAGATTTGGTTCATCGACTGGATAAAGAGACTTCAGGATGTGTACTTTTAGCTAAAAAACATAGTTCATTGGTATATTTTTTTGATTTATTCAAGCAGAGAAAAGTTAATAAAATCTATTATGCTGTAGTTCATGGCAAATGGGATAGTAATATTAAAGAAATAGATTTACCATTAAAGAGAACGGAAACTAAAGATGGTCAGAGACTAGTTAAGATTGATAAAAAAGAGGGTAAAAAAGCTCTTACAAAAATTATATCAGTTAAGCATCTTGGCGATTATAGCTTGCTTGAAATTAAGCTGGAAACGGGAAGGACTCATCAAATTAGAGTACATACGAGGGCTATGGGAAACCCAATAGTCGCAGATAAGAAGTATGGTTTTGTCGATAAAGATAAAAAATTAGCTGATAATGGTGTTGATAGGTTATTGCTCCATGCTAGTAGATTAGAGTTTTTTGATGAAAAATTGCAGCGAAAGATAACAGCGGTAGCTGAGCTAGATAATAGATTTAATAAGTTTTTGTCAAATTAGTCTTTAGTATCTTTGATCATAATTAAGATTATTAATGACGCTACCATACTGATAACAAGTGTTGTGAAGGCAAAGTGATAAGAGCTTAAGTCAAAATACTTGATATCTGCAGAGCTTGTATGTTGAGAAACTATTTCACCTGCTTTATTTATATATTTGCCAGTCCAAGATAAATCTAAGAAATATCCTATTAGAGGATCAAATATTGCTCCTAATATAGGTTCTCCAGTATTGATAAAAGCAGCCACAGTTGCAGTGATTATGATTGGATTTATTCGATTACCTATTGCAAATGAGAGCATATAAATTCCAAGACATAAGCCAAAAATAAATAGTAGAACTGCTGATATAATAGCACTAGTCTTTGCTAGTAATACGAAGCTGATAGCTATAGTACCTATTATATGAAAAAATATCATTACACCTTTTCTACTATTAAGTGTTTCTGAAAGTTTACCAATTATTGGAGAGCCTATGGCCATACCTATGAATATCATTGAGATTATACTTGCAGCATCTTCTTTAGAAACATGATAAGCTTCACGGAAGTAAGCATTACCCCAAAAACCCGCAAAGGCATCAACAGCGGTAAAACTTAATCCAACATAGAATGTTAGTAACCAGTTGTTTTTATTTTTTACAACTTCTTTGAGGGCATCGATAGTTTTTAATTGGTGGCTAGGCGAACTAGCTTCTGGTTGTTTAGGGTTAAAGTCACGAACAATAATATAATATACGACTCCCATAAGTAAGCTAGCTACAGCAAATAAAAGCATAGCCATTTTCCAGTCACCACAAAGGCTGATTAGGTATGCTAGAGGAGCCTGCGCACATAATGCTCCAATCATTGCAGCAGTGGCTAAAAAACTAGCTGCGAAGGCAAATCTACGAGGTTCAAACCATACAGAGACAGCTTTTAGGTAAGAGATTGTTGCAAAAGAAACGCCAAATCCTGTAATTATTCTAGCAATATATGCCATGCTAAGACTATTAAGGTTGGCAGCAACAACAAATAAAATAACTCCTATTGCAGAAATAGTTATGGAGATAGGACTAATTATTCTAAAGCCAAATTTGTCGATAATTGGGCCAGCTAAAAAGAGTTGACAGATAATGATAGACCAAAAGAAAGCAGAGCCTAATGCGCCGGTTTGTGTAGCATTTGTACCAAAACTTGACATCATATCATCTGTAATAAGACTAGGAAAAACTTGCATTATATATTTATCAAACAATAAAAAAGAACTTAGTATTATTATTATCCAAGCATACCCGCGTATGTTGTGTATTTTCTGCTCCATGAGATCCAATATATGTAATAAAATATGATATATAGCTTTTAATTTTATGCTTGAAAGAAAGCTATTTCAAGATAAAAGCTTTTTCTTTTCTAATATGGTATTTTTTGTTATGATAAGTCAATATTTTTGTTAAGTTATGTGGTGTTATGTTAGCAAATATGATAATTGATGCTAAGAGGTTTGTACTGATACAGGCAGTATTGGCATTAGTTGGTTATGTTATAACTCTTTTATTTTTTAACCATTTATATGCTAATTCTTTCTTTATGGGTGCTTTGGCTATGTTTATAGCTAATATGGTGTTTTTTGGAAGACTTTTTGTACGTAAACAGTTCTCTCCTGGTATTGAAATCGTTATTTTTTATCTGAGTGAAATGCTTAAATTAGGCATTGTAGCTGTAATTACTATAGTGTTAGCGATTTATGTAAAACCGAAATTATTTTCTTACATTTCTGGATTAGTTTTGTTACAATTAGTAGTGTGTTTTGTGCCTGTCTTATTTAAAAAGATTAGATAGGTTTGTTTTTATGGTATTGAAATAAAAAGATAATACTTTTAAAGTAATATTTAATTTTATATTGGTGGAAAGTTTAATGGCAAATACAGAGGCAGGCTCTCAAGTAGCTACTGAATATGTTCAGCATCATTTACATCACTGGCAAATAAGCTTGGGTAAGGGTGCTTTTTGGCAGCTTAATGTTGACTCAATCCTAGTGAGTGGTGTCTTAGGGGTTGTTTTTATTCTTGCGATGTTTTTGGTGGCAAGAAAGGTTCACTCTGGTGTTCCTGGTAAGTTTCAAAATATGGTTGAAGCAATATGGGAATGGATGGATGGACTAGTTGCTGAAAACTATCATCAAAAGAGAGATTTTGTGACTCCGTTAGCTTTAACAATATTTGTATGGGTTGTTTTGATGAACCTAATGGATCTTTTGCCTGTAGATCTGTTTGGTTGGATTCTTAGTTTTTTTGATGGTGGTCACGAACCTTATTTTAGAGTTGTTCCTACAGCGGATCCAAATGTGACTTTTGCTATGTCTATAGCGGTGTTTTTCTTAGTTATTTTTTATAACCTTAAGGCAAAAGGTTTTGGTTTGGCTAAGGAAATTTTAAGTGCGCCTTTTGGTATTTGGCTATTCCCTTTAAATATATTTTTTAGATTGATTGATGAGGTTGTTAAACCGGTCTCTTTATCACTGCGTTTGTTTGGTAATATTTTTGCAGGAGAGCTTATATTTATTTTGATAGCTTTACTGCCTTGGTGGTTTCAGTGGACTTTAGGTAGTATATGGGCAATATTCCATATACTGATAGTTTTGATACAAGCTTTTGTATTTATGATGTTGACTGTGGTTTATTTAAATATGGCACAGGAAGCTCATTAATTTTTAATTAACTAAAAAAAAGAATCTTTAAAAAAACAGGAGAAATGAAAAATGAATATGTCTTTACAAGTTTTAGGAAACTTAAATGGTTTAACAGCGATTGCAGTTGCACTGTTGATTTCTTTACCAGCTTTAGGAACAGCTGTTGGT
The DNA here is from genome assembly GCF_036281795.1 of Francisella sp. 19S2-4. Taxonomy (NCBI): domain Bacteria; kingdom Pseudomonadati; phylum Pseudomonadota; class Gammaproteobacteria; order Thiotrichales; family Francisellaceae; genus Francisella; species Francisella sp. 19S2-4. The sequence continues at coordinate 21,147 of NZ_JAWUZH010000011.1, read as the reverse complement.
TTTGGTGTGTTAGGTGGTAAATATCTTGAAGGTGTTGCACGTCAGCCTGAGCTGGGTGGTATGTTACTTGGTCGTATGTTTATTGTTGCTGCTTTCGTTGATGCGTTTGCTGCAATTTCAATAGCAATAGGTTTCTTGGTTCTTTATGCAAACCCTTTAGCAATTCCTGGTTTAGCAGAAGCAGCTCAAAAAGTAGTTGGTGCATAATTTAGAATTATAAAATCATAAATTTCATTATCTAAAGGATAAGTAGATGGATATTAATATAACCCTAATTGGCCAGATGATAACATTTGCAATCTTCGTTGGTTTTACAATGAAGTTTGTATGGCCGCCACTACGCAAAGCTTTAGACGAGCGTAGAGAGAAAATAGCTGAAGGATTAGCTTCTGCTGATAGGGCATCTAGAGAATTAGAAGTTGCTAAGAGAAAATCAGCTGAAGTATTACGTGAAGCTAAGGCTAAAGCTACTGAGATAGTCGAGAATGCTTATGTTAGAGCACACAAGGTTGATGAGCAAGCAAAAGAAGAAGCTATTGCTGCAGCTGATAAAATCAAAAGTATGGCTATGGCTGAGATTGAACAAGAGAAGATAAAGGCGAGAGAAGAGCTTAAACATGAGCTTGTGACATTGGCTATGGCTGGAGCTAGTAAGATTATATCTGCAAAAGTTGATCAAAAAGCTAGTCATAAGATTTTAGAAGACTTTGTAGAGAAGGTTTAATTTTTAATAAGGTAAACACATGGTAAATCTAAGTGTGATCGCAAAGCCATATGCTAAAGCAGCATTTGAATTTGCGAATGAAAATAATCTACTACAAGAATGGTCTAGATTACTTAAAGTATTTGCTGAGTTAATTAAGGATAGCTCTATTGCAGAGATTATATCCAGTCCTGTTTTTTCGCAAGTAGAAATAGTAAGTGAGTTAAAAGATCAACTAGATAAAAACTTTTTTAATTTTCTTATCTTAGCTGCTGAAAATAAAAAATTGTCAGTTTTGCCTGAAATTGCAAAGCAGTTTGAAGTTATACAGAATGCTAGTAATAATGTTAAGACTGCAAATGTTACTTTAGCATATGCTGCAGATGAAGACTTATTAAATAGTTTGAAAAAAAGTCTGGAAAAAAGATTTGGCTGTTCTATAAATATTAAAGTAGATATTGATCCAGCAATAGTTGGTGGAGCAATAGTCAAGGTTGGCGATACAGTTATCGATAACTCTGTATCTGGTCGTTTAGAAAAATTAAAAAGTATTTTGTTATCATAAATTATAGGAAGTGAGCTTATGCAATTAAGTCCATCAGAAATAAGTGGTTTAATAAAACAAAGAATTGAGAAGTTTGATAATTCAATTGAACTTAAGTCAGAGGGAACAATCGTTAGTGTAGCTGATGGTATTGTTACTATATATGGTTTGGATGATGTGACTGCTGGTGAAATGATTAAATTACCAGGAGATCTTTATGGTCTTGCTCTTAACTTAAACACTGACTCTGTTGGAGCAGTTGTATTAGGTGAGTATGAGCATCTTAAAGAAGGAGATAAGGCATATTGTACAGGTAAAATCTTAGAAGTTCCTGTTGGAGAAGCTTTACTTGGAAGAGTTGTTGATGCTTTAGGTAATCCTATTGATGGTAAAGGTGAAATCGAAACTGATCATTCATCTCCAATTGAGAAGATTGCTCCTGGAGTTATTTGGAGAAAATCTGTAGATCAAGCGTTACAAACAGGTATTAAGTCAATTGACTCAATGGTTCCAATTGGGCGAGGGCAAAGAGAACTTATTATCGGCGATAGACAAATTGGTAAAACAGCCATTGCTATCGATACAATTATTAACCAAAAGGGAACTGGTGTTAAGTGTATTTATGTTGCTATTGGTCAAAAAGCATCATCAATTGCTAACATAGTTAGACAGCTAGAAGAGCATGGAGCTATGGAGCATACTATTATTGTTGCTGCGACAGCTTCAGATTCTGCTGCATTACAATATATTGCACCATATGCTGGTTGTTCTATGGGAGAGTACTTTAGAGATCGTGGCGAAGATGCTCTTATCGTATATGATGACTTAACTAAGCAAGCGTGGGCTTATAGACAGATTTCATTATTATTAAGAAGACCTCCAGGACGTGAAGCATATCCAGGTGATGTTTTTTATCTTCACTCAAGACTTTTAGAAAGAGCAGCTAGAGTGAATGAAGAATATGTTGAGAAGTTTACTGAAGGTAAGGTTAAAGGAAAAACTGGTTCTTTAACTGCATTACCTATTATTGAGACTCAAGCTGGTGATATATCAGCATTTGTACCTACAAACGTAATATCTATTACAGATGGACAGATATTTTTAGAGACAGACTTGTTTAACTCTGGTTTAAGACCAGCGATAAACCCAGGTAACTCAGTATCTCGTGTAGGTGGTGCGGCACAAACTAAAATCATCAAAAAACTAGGTGGTGGTATACGTTTAGCTTTGGCTCAGTTTAGAGAGTTGGAAGCATTTTCACAGTTTGCTTCTGATTTGGATGAAGCAACAAGAGCTCAGTTAAGTAGAGGTCAAAGAGTGACTGAACTTCTAAAACAGAAGCAGTTCTCGACATTATCTATCGCATTAATGGCTTTATCATTATATGCAGTTGATAATGGTTATTTAGATAGCTTAGAAGTTTCAGAAGTTATACCTTTTGAAGCAGCTTTACATGCTTTGGCTGAGGATAAATATGCTGAGATAATCGCAGATATTAATCAGACTGGTAATTATGATGCAGAAACTGCTGATAAGTTAAAAACTATTGTAGAAGATTGCAAAGCAAATCAAGCTTGGTAGGAGTATAGACGATGTCTAATGCTAGAGAAATAAAATCCAAAGTAGCCAGTGTTAAAAATACTCAAAAAATTACTGGTGCTATGGAGTTAGTAGCAGCAAGTAAGATGCGCGGCGCTATTGTTAAAATGAATAACGTACGCCCTTATGTTGAGAGTGCTAATACTATTATTAAAAATGTTACTGCTGCTAGTATTGATTATCCTAACCCTTATCTGTTTGATAGAGAAGCAAAAAGAGTTGGTTATATCATTACATCAACAGATAGAGGCTTATGTGGTGGATTAAATATTAATCTTTTTAAACATGTATTGAAGGATATTAAAAAGTATCTTGATAGTAGGGTTGAGGTTGATGTTTGTGTTATTGGTTCTAAAGCAGAAAATTTCTTTGCAAAACTTAAAGATGTAAATGTTGTAGCAACTGCTCATTATAATGATAAAGATATAGATGGTAGTGTTAGGGCTATAGGCGGAGCTGTTAAGGTAATGCTGGATAAGTTTACATCAGGTGAAATCGATAGACTATATATGAGTAGCAACCAGTTTGTGAGTACTATTAAACAAAGACCAAGATTGCAAACGTTACTACCAATTCAAGATATCTTTACTGAAGAAGAGAAGAAGGCAAATAAAGAGCAGGCCTCTAAAGGTCACTGGGACTATATTTATGAAAGAGATATAGAAGAAGTGTTAAACGCTCTTTGTATTAGATATATTGAAGCTCAGGTTAGAGGAGCAATATTAGAAAATGCTGCATGTGAGCAAGCTGCTCGTATGATGGCGATGAAAAATGCAACTGATAATGCTAGTGATATTATTGATCAGTTGAAACTAGATTATAATAAAGTAAGACAGGCTATGATTACACAAGAGCTTGCAGAAATTTGTTCAGGTGCGGCAGCAGTTTAGGAGAGGTAAATGAGTACAGGTAAAATTATTCAGGTAATTGGTGCTGTTATCGATGTAGAATTTTCTCGAGATAACACTCCAAAAGTATATGATGCTTTAAATGTAGAAGAAGCTGGTCTAGTACTAGAAGTACAGCAACAGATTGGTGATGGTGTAGTTCGTACTATTGCTATGGGATCAAGTGATGGTCTTAGACGTGGTATGAAAGTTAAAAATACTAATGCCCCTATTTCTGTTCCAGTTGGACAAGGTACTTTAGGACGTATTATGAATGTTTTAGGAGAGCCTATAGATGAGGCTGGCCCTATTGAATATACTGAGACAAGATCTATACATCAAGCCCCTCCTGCATATGATGAGTTAGCACTGAGCACAGAAATTTTAGAAACAGGTATCAAAGTAGTTGATCTTATTTGTCCATTCGCTAAGGGTGGTAAAGTAGGGTTATTTGGTGGTGCTGGTGTTGGTAAGACTGTAACGATGATGGAGCTTATCAATAATATCGCTAAAGAGCATAGTGGTTATTCAGTATTTGCAGGTGTTGGTGAAAGAACTCGTGAAGGTAATGATTTCTATTATGAGATGAAAGATTCTAATGTATTAGATAAAGTGTCTCTAGTGTATGGTCAGATGAATGAGCCACCAGGAAACAGATTAAGAGTAGCTTTAAGTGGTCTAACGATCGCTGAAGGTTTCCGTGATGAGAAGCGTGATGTATTGATGTTTATTGATAACATCTATCGTTATACTCTAGCAGGTACAGAAGTTTCTGCTCTTTTAGGTCGTATGCCTTCTGCAGTGGGTTACCAGCCAACTCTAGCAGCTGAAATGGGTGCATTACAAGAGAGAATTACATCTACTAAGACTGGTTCAATTACTTCAGTTCAGGCTGTATATGTACCAGCAGATGACTTAACAGACCCATCTCCAGCAACAACTTTCTCTCACTTAGATGCGACAATTGTATTATCACGTCAAATCGCTGAGTTAGGTATTTACCCTGCGGTTGACCCTCTAGATTCTACATCTAGACAGCTAGATCCATTGGTTGTTGGTCAAGAGCACTATGAAACAGCTCGTGCAGTACAAAAGGTATTACAAAGATATAAAGAACTGAAAGATATTATCGCAATTTTAGGTATGGATGAATTATCTGATGAAGATAAGAAAACTGTAGATAGAGCACGTAAGATCCAAAGGTTCTTATCTCAGCCATTCCATGTTGCTGAAGTATTTACCGGAAACCCTGGTAAGTTTGTATCATTAAAAGATACTGTTGCAAGCTTTAAAGCTATTGTTAATGGTGAATATGATCATTTACCAGAGCAAGCATTCTATATGGTTGGTTCTATACAAGAAGCGATTGAGAAAGCAAAAACTCTATAAGTAGGGTAAAAATATGACAAAAAATTATCTACAAGTTGATGTTGTTAGTCCTTTAGGCTCAGTTTTTAAAGGTGAAGCTGATATAGTTAGTCTTCGTGGCTCAGCTGGTGAAATGGGTATAGCTTATGGCCATACTGAATTACTATCAACTATGCCTGCTGGTGTTGTGAATATTAGGAAAGATGAACATACTGATGTGTTATATGTTTCTGGAGGCATTTTAGAAGTTACTCCAACTCGAGTGACTATTATGGTTGATGATATGGAAAGGGCAGAGAACCTTAACCAAGCAGAAGCAGAAAAAGCTAAAGCTCGAGCAGAAAAAGCTCTTAAAAATCCAGATGCGTCTAAACTAGATATAGAAGCCGCAAATAAGAGACTAAAAGAAGCAGATGCTCGTCTTAAAGCTCTTAATTCTTCTAAAGGCCTATATTACTCTAAAGATTAATTTATATTTGTTGTTAGTTATATTTATAATACTTCACTTCTAATAATTATTTACTAAATAAAATACATAAATTTGAATTTAATAATATTTTGTAAATTTAAAGTGATATTTAACGAATTTTTTTAAATATTAGAGTAAATGTATGTGTAAAATTTATTTAATTGAATCTATTAGTTCTTGAAGCTCGCCAGAATCTTTCATTTCCATTATGATGTCACATCCACCAACTAGCTCACCGTTTATCCAAAGTTGAGGAAATGTTGGCCAATCAGCGTATTTTGGTAGAATAGCTCTAATATCTGGATTTTCTAAAATGTTTACAAAAGCAAATGGCTTTCCACATGATCTAACTGCTGTAGCTGCATGAGCAGAGAATCCACATTGAGGTAGATTAGGAGAGCCTTTCATATATAAGATAATATCATTTTCTTTTATTTGTTTTTCGATTCGATCTATAACTTTCTGCTCTTCTGGTGTATACATTATAAAGTTTCCTTTTGTTTATTGGACAAGTAAGTTTAGAAATTTGGTTAAAAAGATGATAGCATATTATATTAAATTGGTATAGTATCAAAACATTACAAATATTTTAAATAATAAGTAAAGGAGTAAACAAATGAAATTTGAATTACCAGAATTACCTTATGCTAAAGATGCGCTAGAGCCTGTAATTTCAAAAGAGACTATAGAGTATCACTATGGCAAACATCATCAAACATATGTTACAAATCTAAATAATTTAATAGAAGGTTCTGAGCATTCAGGAAAAACTTTGGAAGAAATAATAAAAACATCTTCTGGTGGATTGTTTAATAATGCAGCTCAGGTTTATAATCATACTTTCTATTGGAATTGTTTAACGCCAAATAAAACTGAGCCATCTAGTCAGTTAAAAGCAGCTATTGTAGAAACTTTTGGTTCACTTGCTAATTTTAAAGAAGAGTTTTCTAAGATTGCAGTTACTACATTTGGTTCTGGTTGGGCATGGCTAGTTAAAGATTCATCAGGTAAGTTGGAGATTCTTAGTACCAGTAATGCAGGATGTCCTTTAACGGATAATAAACGTCCACTATTAACTTTTGATGTTTGGGAACATGCGTACTATATTGATTATCGTAATGCTAGACCTAAGCATGTTGAAGCTTTATGGGATATTGTTAACTGGAAGTTTGTCTCTGAACAGTTTGCGAAATAGTTATCTATGGGTAAGAACAAGTTATCTTTAATTTCTTTTATTGTAGGAGTATTACTAATATTTCTTGCAATGTTAGTGGTTATATTTTTTCCAAGTCTTAAGATAACTGCAGCAGTAAAGAATATAGTTTTATTAATTCTTTTATTTCCTTGGGCTATTTTTATTTTATCTATTTTGTTTGGAAGCAAAAAAGATAAAAACTAATCTTATCTAAGATTAGCCATTAATTTTATTTTTTCTTTAAATAAATAAATTACTATAGAGACTATAATTCCCACTATGAAGCTAAATATGAATAATCCTTCCCAATTATAAAGACTCTGAATATATCCTGCAATCGGTCCAATAAGAACTCTACCTAAAGAATCAATCGAGCTTAGAATGGCAAACTGGGTAGCTGAGAACTTTACATTGACAAGACTCATTATCATGGCTACTAGTATTGCTGTTCCCATTGCTCCACAGAAATACTCTACAGCAACTGAAGATACCATTAAGAAATAGTTTTTGCCAACTATAGCTAGTAAAGCATATGTTAGATTAGCACAAGCCATAATAATGCTAAAGTATAAGAAGCTCTTATAAACACCTATTTTTTTTGCTATTAAGCCTCCTACAACTAGTCCAACAAGTGAGGGAATAAGTGCAAAAGCCTTATATGCTATAGCAATTGTTGTTTTGTCAAATCCTAGATCGACGAAGAAAAGAGAGTTTAATGAGAATGCAATAGCATCAGCAAGCTTATACGCAATAATGATAATAATTATAATAAATGCTGTATAAAACCCTTGTCGTGTGAAGAATTCAATAAAAGGTAGTATGTAAGCATCTTTGAAACTATTTGGAGATTCTTTGCACTCACTTTCTTTTAGTATGAGAGTGTAAAGTGGACATATGATAAAGAATAGTATCATTGTTAGCCATGCTAAATTCCAGTTATTATTTAGCTGTTGCACTATAATTAAAACAATAGAACCTGTTACTAACATGCCTATGCGATATCCCATAACAGCTACAGCATTTCCTAGCGCTCTTTCTGATTCTGTAAGAACTTCTGTTTGATATGCATTTATAGCTATGTCTTGAGTTGCTGAAGTAAGACATATTAGGAAGCCAATAAAGGCTATTATAAAAGGAGAGTTCGCTGGAGAGAATCTACTCATGGCTGCTATTAATAGAATTAGCACTATCTGCGTTAAAAGTATCCAGCCTTTTCTGCGTCCTAGCTTAGGTATTTTTATTTTATCTAGTAGGGGAGCCCATAGGTATTTAAACGTATATGGTATAGCAATAAGTGTTAGAAAGCCTATATCCTTTGTTTCTATGCCATTGTCTTTATACCAAAGAAATAAAGATGATGCTGTAAGCATAAGGGGAAAGCCTGATGCATAACCTAATATAAACATGCTAAACATTTTAGCTTGTTTAAAAGGAGCTGTTAGCTTTTCAACTAGTGTAGGTTTGTTAGCCATTTGTATTTATATTCGTTTGAAACAAATTAATGTTAAGACTAATTTAAATTAAAGAGAAAGTAAATAGAATGATTGGGAGAAAATCTTATAAGTCTCTGCTAGTTTCACCAGTATATAGCTGTCTAGGACGACCAATTTTTTGTGCAGGGTCATTAACCATCTCTATCCATTGAGATATCCAGCCTGATGTTCTAGCAAGAGCGAATATTGCTGTGAACATATCTTCAGGAATACCCATAGCTTTTAAGATAATGCCTGAGTAGAAATCTACATTAGGGAAAAGTTTTCTTTCAATGAAGAATTCATCTTGTAATGCGATTTCTTCTAATCTTTTAGCAATCGTTAAAAGAGGGTTATCACTATTACCAAGTTTAGCCAAAATTTCTTCACAGTTTTTCTTCATGGCAGTAGCTCTTGGATCTGTATTTTTATAAACTCTATGGCCAAAGCCCATTAATCTAAACGGATCATCTTTATCTTTAGCTTTAGCTATATATGTGTCTATATTGTCAACGCTACCTATTTGAGCTAACATTTTTAAAACGGCTTCGTTAGCACCTCCATGTGCAGGTCCCCATAATGCTGTAATACCTGCGATAATTGCTGCATATGGAGATGTACCTGTTGAACCAGATAGTCTAACAGTAGATGTTGAAGCATTTTGCTCATGGTCAGCATGGAGCATAAAAATTGTATCCATTGCTTTAACATGAAGTTCATCAGGTTTATAGTTTGTATCTTCAGCAAACATCATATAGATGAAGTTCTCTGCGTAGCCATACCCAGGTTTAGGATCGAGCAATTTTTTGCCTTGATTATGTCTATAAGCCATAGCTGCAATAGTAGCAATTTTTGCCACAATATTTTTAGCAACTTCGTCTTGAGTTTCTTTTTTACCATTTTGGATATATTCCGCAGCTAAAACATTAACGCCAGCAATTAATCCAGACATAGGGTGAGTGTGTTTTGGTAAGGCAGAGATTGCAGCTTTCACATGCTCACATACAGTCATTCTAGAAACGATTTCACTTCTAAACTTTTCTCTTTGCTCATCAGATGGTAGTTCGCCATATATTAGAGCATAACAAAGAGTTCTATAGTTTGATTTCTCGGTCCATTCTTCGATAGGGTAACCTCTATGCAGAAGTATACCTTTGCCACCATCGATATAGGTTATTTTAGATTCACATGCTGCTGTTGACATAAATCCTGGATCATAAGTGAAAATACCGTGCTTTACTAGTGATGAAACGTCTATACAATCATTTCCTAAGCTAGGAGAGTATACAGGTAATTCTATTTCGATATTTTTTGCTTCGTATTTAAGCGTAGCGTATTTGCTCATTAAAACTGGCCTCCACGTAAAAAAGAGTTAATGAAAAAATCATCTAAATGTGGTTTTGCAATATAGAGACTGCAATAAAAAAGATGTCCTTAACACAATATTTGACATCGCCACAGAGGGAATGATAAGCTAAAGATTACTCTTTTGCAAATATCTTTTGCAAATAAAAAATCTTATTAAATAATATTGATTAAATATATATCTTAACGATATCTTGGTATTAGTTAGTTTTTTGTTTTATATATGTAAAAAAATTAAACTTAAAACTTCACTTAAAAGTTTGAATTTAATTCTACAAAAATATATCATTAAGATGTTGTATAATATTGGTTTTAGTCCGATTTATTTATATATTAAAAATTGCTTCGGAGGGATATCGAGCGTGAAAAAAATTACTAACATTGACTTAATGTCGATAAAATCGTATAACTTCCCTATTACTGCAATAAGCTCTATATTGCATCGTATATCAGGGGTGATTCTAATTATTGCTATACCATTAGCAGTTGTGGGAATGAACTATTCTCTTGCTGGACCGACTGGCTATGAGGATACTGTAGCTGTCTTAACAAAAAGCTGGGTTAGCATATTTTTTTGGTTATTTCTGTCTGCAATAACTTATCATGTGTATGCTGGGATTAGACATATTATTATGGATATGGGTTTTGGCGAAAGTATGAAAGTTGCTAAGGCAACATCTCTAGTAGTTATTATTTTGGGTGTTTTATCAGCTATCTTTTGGGGGTGCTACTTATGGCTGTAATTTCATTAACTTCTTCGGGTATTAAGGATTTCTTTGTTCAAAGAGTTACTGCTGTCATTATTGCAGTGTATTTTGCATATCTCCTTATTGAAGCGTTATGCTTATCTTATTCAGGTAATTTAACTTATGATAGCTGGAGAGGCTTGTTTGCTGATGGCATGTTCTTTAGGATTGCTACGCTTATTGCTTATTTAGCAATGTTTTTCCATGCGTGGGTAGGAATATGGATTATTTGCGGCGACTATATTAAATGTGCTTGGGCTTCTGCTCTTGTTATGCTAAGTTTTGTTTTAGTTTATGTATTCTGCTTTTTTTGGTTATTCGCAGTTTTATTTTTCTACTAAGAGGTTGTTTTTATGAGTATAGCTACACAAGAATTTGATGCTATTGTTATTGGTGCTGGAGGAGCTGGCCTAAGAGCTGCATTTCAATTATCTCAATCTGGGTTTAAAACAGCTGTTGTTTCTAAGGTTTTCCCTACAAGGTCTCATACAGTTGCAGCGCAAGGTGGTATTGCAGCAGCTTTAGGGAATATTAAATTTGATGATGATCTTCCTTCTGATGATTGGAAGTGGCATATGTACGATACGGTAAAAGGGTCTGACTATATTGGTGATCAAGATGCTATTGAATATATGTGTGAGCATGCACCACAGTCTATTATCGAATTAGAACATATGGGTATGCCTTTTTCACGTTTAGAAGATGGTAAGATATATCAACGTGCTTTTGGTGGGATGTCAAGAAACTTTGATCCTGCAAATCAAGCGAAAAGAACGTGTGCAGCTTCTGATAGAACTGGCCATGCATTATTGCATACACTTTATCAAGGTAACTTAGCACATAAAACTAACTTTTACACTGAATGGTTTGCTGTTGACTTAGTTAAAGCAGATGATGGCAGTGTATCAGGTGTTATTGCTTTATGTATAGAAACTGGTGAAACAGTATTCTTAAAATCAAAATTAACTATATTAGCAACTGGTGGTGCTGGACGTATTTATGAGTCTAGTACAAATGCTTATATTAATACAGGGGATGGTATGGGGCTAGCTTTAAGAGCTGATATTCCTCTTCAAGATATGGAGTTTTGGCAATTTCATCCAACAGGTATTGCCGGTGCTGGTGTTTTGGTTACGGAAGGTTGCCGTGGCGAGGGTGGTATTTTACGTAATAAAGATGGCGAGAGATTTATGGAGCGTTATGCTCCTAATGCAAAAGATCTTGCTTGTCGTGATGTTGTATCAAGAGCTTCGCAGCAAGAAATTATGGAAGGACGTGGCGATACATTTAGTGGTTCAAGCTGTGTGTGGTTGGATTTAACCCATCTTGGTGAAGATGTGATTGATGAGAGATTACCTACTGTTAGAGAACTTGCTAGAACTTTTGCAGGTATAGATCCTGTAGAGAAGCCAATTCCAGTTGTACCAACATGTCATTATCAAATGGGTGGTATTCCGACTAATAAGCATGGTCAGGTTATTACACAAGTAAATGGTGAAGACAAAATTATTGGTGGCTTATATGCAGTTGGTGAATGTGCGTCTGTATCTGTTCATGGCGCTAATAGATTAGGTAGTAACTCTTTACTTGATTTAGTTGTATTTGGTAGGGCTGCGGGTATGCATGCTGAGCAAAGCTTAAAAGAAGGTATGACTATTAAAGAAACTTCTCAAGAAAATATAGAAAAAGCAACAGCTAGAATTAAGAAGTGGGACTCTTCTGAAGAAAGAGGTTGTAAAGAGAAGATTTCTGAGCTTAGAAAAGAACTTCAGCAAACTATGCAACAGTATTTTTCAGTATTTAGACAGGAAAGTACAATGAAAGAAGGCTTAGATAAGTTATATGCTCTAAGAGAAAGAATGGAAAATGCTGTTTTAGAAGATAATTCAAGAGTATTTAACATGATGAGAATTGAGGCTTTAGAGCTTGATAACCTTATGTTGACAGCTGTTGCTACTGCAAAACTTGCTCTAGAAAGAACAGAGTCAAGAGGTGCGCATTCAAGAGTAGACTACCCAGATAGAGATGATAAAAATTGGATGAAGCATACTCTATATTTCTTAGATGGTGATAAAACATCTTCACGTGGTGTGAATATGTCTCCAACTAAGGTTAAAGCTTTCCAACCAGCAGAACGTAAGTACTAATTACAAGGATTTAATATAATGGACGTAAGATTTAAAATTTATAGATATAATCCAGAAGTTGACAAAAAACCTTATTACGATGAGTATACTGTTTCAGTAGAGAATGAAGGTGTTAAAGTTTTAACAGCTCTTGAACTTATCAAAGAGCAGGATCCTACTTTAGCAATGAGAAGATCTTGTCGTGAAGGTGTTTGTGGTTCTGATGGCATGAATATCAATGGTAAAAACCGTTTAGCGTGTATTACCTCTATTGGTGAATTAAGACAGCCTATCAAAGTAAATCCTCTACCAGGCTTACCTGTTGTGAGAGATTTAATCGTTGATATGAAGCAGTTCTACAAAAACTATGAAAAAGTTAAGCCTTATCTAATAAACAATGATGAGCCACCTGTTAAAGAGAGGTTGCAATCTCCAGAAGATAGAGCTAAATTGGATGGTTTATATGAGTGTATTTTATGTGCTTGTTGTACTACATCTTGCCCATCTTTCTGGTGGAATCCAGATAAGTTTATAGGCCCATCTGGATTATTACAGGCATATAGATTTATAGCGGATTCTAGAGATACAGCTACTGAAGAAAGATTAGATGATCTAAAAGATCCGTTTAGTTTATTTAGATGTAGAACTATTATGAACTGTGTTTCAGTTTGTCCAAAAGGTTTAAATCCAACAGAAGCTATTGGTAAGATAAGATCTGCATTATTAAAAAAGAATGTGTAAAAAATTAAAACCTGTATTTAGGTATTTATATGGAAAAAAAACAATCAGAATTTAGTCAATGGCTAGATAGCACGCAGTTTTTTGGTGGTAATCTAGAATATCTTGAATCAATATATGATGATTATATTTCGGGCAACTATGAGGGGATAGATCCTAAGTGGTTGTCCTTTTTTGATTCTATAGCTACAGCAACAGATACTGTTCATAGAGATTTAGTTGATGAGTTTAAAAGCTTAGCTAAACATAAAGTAGGTAGTACGATTGTTGTTGGTGAAAATGATATAACTTTAAAAGCAAAATCTTTGGTTAAAGCATATCGTTCACATGGTTATAAATCAGCAAATATTGATCCGTTAGGTCTTACAAGATTTGATAGAGACTCTGGACTTGAACTATCTGCTCACGGTTTGTCTAGTAATGATTTATCAGAAGAGGTAAATCTTGGTGATTTTACTAATAACAAGACAATGTCTTTAAAGCAAGTTGTTGAGAAGGCAAAAGCTATTTATGAATCAAGTGTTGGCTATGAATATAGATATATTGGTAATAAAGAAGAAAAGCTTTGGTTACAAGATAAAATTGAAAATGCATCTCCTGCCACAAATGATGAGAAAAAATGGATTTTACAGCAGTTGGTTGCTGCCGAAGGGTTAGAAAAATATCTTGCTCTTAGATATGTTGGGCAAAAAAGGTTTGGCCTAGAGGGTGGAGAATCCCTTATACCATCACTACAGCATATTATAGAAAAGGCTGTTGCTAAGCATGAAACTCGTTTTGTACAGCTGGGTATGGCTCATAGAGGTCGCTTAAATGTACTTGTGAATATTTTAGGTAAAAACCCTAAAGAATTATTTGAAGAGTTTGAAGGTAAACGAAGTGAGAAAAGTTTATCGGGTGATGTGAAATATCACATGGGTTATTCTAACTACAGAAGTATAGATGGTAAAGAGGCAAAGATTGCTTTAGCTTTTAACCCATCACATCTTGAGGTTGTCGATCCTGTTGTTGAGGGCGCAGCTAAGGCTATTCAAGATAAGCTTGAAGGAAATGTATATAATAAAGTTTTACCTATATTAATTCATGGAGATTCTGCTTTTTGTGGACAAGGTATTGTAATGGAAACATTCGGCTTTTCATTAACAGAGGCTTATGGAACAGGTGGTACTGTACATCTAGTTGTAAATAACCAAATAGGCTTCACAACAAGCAGTAAGTTTGGTGTTAATAGAAGTAGTAACTACTCTACAGATATCGCAAAAATGGTAGATGCACCTATTTTTCATGTAAATGGTGATGATCCTGAAGCTGTTGTTAGAGTTACAGAAATTGCTTTAGAATATCGTATGAAGTTCAATAAAGATGTTGTTATTGATCTAGTTTGCTATCGTAGAAATGGTCACAATGAGACAGATGAGCCATCAGGTACTCAACCAGAAATGTATGAAGTGGTTAAGAAACTTCCTACTACTTTAAAACAATATGGTGAAAAGTTAGTTAAAGAAGGTGCTGTAGATGATGACTTTATTTCTAGACTTACATCAGGATATCGTAGTAAGTTAGATGAAGGTAAAGTTACAATTGATATTCTTGATAGAAGTACAATTAGAGATAAGTTAAAAGTTTGTGATTGGGTGCCATATATAGGCAAACAAGAAACTAAGTATGACTATAAGCCAATATCTAAAGAAACTCTTAAAAAACTTGCAATAAAAATGAGTACAGTTCCAGAAGAGATCAAAGCTCAAATGCAAGTTAAAAAAGCTATTACAGATAGAGTTAAAATGGCTGATGAGGAACTTCCTTTAAATTGGGGTTTTGCTGAAAGTTTAGCATATGCAACGATACTTGATCAGGGATATGCCGTGAGAATTTCTGGTGAGGATAGTGGTAGAGGTACTTTTTCACATCGCCATGCGGTAGTTAAAAATATGGATACTAAGTCACCATTAAAAGAATATATTCCATTAGAGCATATTAATGAAAAAGCTAGATTTGATGTAATAGACTCAACTCTTTCTGAGTATGGTGTTTTAGGATTTGAATATGGTTATAGTTGCTATAGCCCAGATTCTTTAGTAATTTGGGAAGCGCAGTTTGGAGATTTTGTAAACACTGCTCAGGTTGTAATAGATCAGTTCCTTGTTGCAGCAGAAGAGAAATGGGGAATCCTATCAGGATTAACATTGTTTTTACCTCATGGCCAAGAAGGTGCTGGGGCTGAGCACTCATCTGCGAGATTAGAGAGATTCTTAAGCTCGTGTGCTAATAATAATATGCAAGTTTGTACACCTACTACTCCAGCTCAAATATATCATCTTTTGAGACGTCAAGTAATTAGACCATTAAGAAAGCCTTTAATAGTGATGACGCCAAAGAGCTTACTAAGAAATCCTATGGCAGTTTCATCTCTAGATGAGTTAGCTACAGGGAAGTTTGAGCCAGTAATTGATGATGCAAATGCTAAGGTAGATAAGATCAAAAAACTAATACTATGTAATGGAAAAGTATATTATGATCTTATGAGTAAAAAGCAAGATGCACATGAAGATATTGCTGTAGTAAGATTAGAAGAACTATATCCTTTCCCTAGAGAGGAAGTGGCAGAGATTTTTGCTAAATATAAAAATGCTGAGAAAATTGTTTGGTTACAAGAGGAGCCTCAAAATAAAGGTGCGTGGTATAACATCAGACACTTTATCGAAAGACTTGTTGGTAAAAATCAAGAATTACTGTGTGTTGCTAGAGAAAGATCTTCTACTCCAGCAGTTGGTTATCATGCTCTTTATGTTAAGCAGCAAGAAGAAATTATAAATAGAGCTTTAGAAATATAAAATAAATTATTACTAGGAGTAAGAAATGATTGAATTAAAAGTACCTATGTTTCCAGAGTCAGTAGCAGATGGCACATTAGCTCAGTGGAATAAAAAGGAAGGTGACTTTGTACAAGAGGGTGATATTTTAGCAGAAATAGAAACAGACAAAGTTGTATTAGAAGTTCCTGCAACAGCTAGCGGTATTTTAAAAAATATTAAGAAAAACGAAGGTGATATCGTTCTTTCTGAAGAAGCTTTAGCTAATATTGATACAAATGCTTCATCATCACAAGAAAGCTCGAAAGAAAGTGCTCCTCAAACAGAAGCACCTCAACAACAAGCTACAACAGGTGCTGAGATAGATGTTAAAGCTCCAGTTTTCCCTGAGTCAGTAGCAGATGGTACTATCTCTGATTGGCATAAGAATGAAGGTGATGCTGTTTCAGAAGGTGATATTTTAGCAGAAATAGAAACTGATAAAGTTGTATTAGAAGTTCCAGCTACATCAAATGGAATCTTGGCAAAAATATTAAAGCCAGCAGGTGAGACTGTTCTTTCAGCAGAATTGATTGCGAAGATTGTTGAAGGTGCTGTAGCAGCTCCATCTAAAGTAGCTGAATCTAGTGAACAGCAAGCATCAGCTTCAAGTGATAATGATCCACACCTAGTACCTTCTGCACGCAAAGCATTTAATGCTAGTGGTTTAGACTCGGCTGCAAATATACAAGGTACAGGTAAGAAAGGACGTATTACATCTGGTGATGTTAAGAAAGCGGCAACGGCTCCAAGTAGTGCTGGACAATCAGCTCCAGTTGCACAGCAAGGTCCTAGATTTGAAAAACGAGTTAAGATGACTCGCCTACGTCAAACTATCGCAAATAGGCTGGTACAAGTACAGCATACAAATGCAATATTGACTACTTTCAATGAAGTAGACATGACAGCAGTTATGGAGCTTAGAAAGAAATATAAAGATATGTTTGCTAAAGAACATGATACTAAGCTTGGCTTTATGTCTTTCTTTATCAAGGCAGCTACTGAGGCTCTTAAGAAGTTCCCGGATGTTAATGCTTCTATTGATGGTGATGAAATTGTTTATCATAACTTCTTTGATATTGGTATTGCAGTTGGTACAGATAGAGGATTAGTAGTTCCTGTTTTAAGAGATACAGATACTAAGTCTTTGGCTGAGCTAGAAAATGATGTACTTGATAAAGCAATCAAAGGTCGTGATGGTAAGTTAGGTTTAGAAGATATGCAAGGTGGTACATTTACTATTACAAATGGCGGTACTTATGGTTCTATGCTATCTACTCCTATTATAAACTCACCTCAAAGTGCTATCTTAGGAATGCACAATATTGTTGAGCGTCCTATGGTTGTAAATGGAGAAATTAAGATTCGTCCAATTATGTACTTAGCATTATCTTATGATCACAGAATTATTGATGGTGGTACTTCTGTAAGATTCTTAAAAATGATCAAAGAATTGTTAGAAGATCCAAATAGAATTCTTCTTCAAGTATAGTTTTTCATTTTTTTAATTTTTTCTAAAAGGTATTTTTCTATGAGTTTAGATTTTATAAGAAACAAGATTGTTGCTGTGCCTGATTTTCCTAAGCCAGGTATCATGTTTCGAGATATTACTCCTTTACTAGCAGATCCTAATGGTTTGAAAGCTACAGCTCAAGCCATGGCTGAAGAGTTGAGAAAAAATGACATTAAACCAACAGTGATAGCAGGAACTGAAAGTAGAGGATTTATCTTTGGAGTAGCATTAGCTGAGGTTTTAGGTCTAGGATTTGTTCCTGTAAGAAAACCTGGTAAGCTTCCTAGAGAGACTTATAAAATAAGTTATGACTTAGAGTATGGCAGTGATAGTCTAGAAGTGCATAAAGATGCATTTACAACTGGAGATAAAGTTCTAGTTGTCGATGATTTATTAGCTACTGGAGGGACTGCAAAAGCAACAATTAAACTTATAGAAAAAGCACAAGCTGAAGTTGCATCTCTTATCTTTGTTATGGAACTTGACGGTTTAGGTGGCAGAGAGGCTTTAGAAGGCTATAGTGTTTCAGCATTATTAAAATTTTAAGAGGTAGACTATATGGCAAAGTACTTTGGCACAGATGGAATCAGGGGTGAGGTAGGTAACTCAACTATCACAGCTGAGTTTATGCAGAAACTAGGTAATGCTGTTGGTTCTTTAATTAATAATAAAGGCTATCCCAAGTTTGTAGTTATAGGTCAAGATACGCGTAGCTCTGGTAGACTTCTTAAGTTTGCCTTAGTTTCAGGGCTAAATGCTGCTGGAATTGATGTGATAGACTTAGGAGTTGTACCAACACCAGTTGTGGCGTTTATAACTGTCAAGCATAAAGCTGCTGCTGGATTTGTAATTACAGCATCACATAATAAATTTACTGATAATGGTATTAAGCTTTTTTCATCTGATGGTTTTAAGCTTGATGATGCCTTAGAAGAAGAAGTTGAAGCTAAAATAGATAGTGATTTTATTTATCAACCTGAATATAAGTTTGGAAATTATAAACTTTTAGAGAATTCTATTGATGAGTATATAGCTGAAATGCATCAGCGTTTTGGAAGTTTAGTAAACTATAAAGGTAAAGTTGTCGTTGATTGTGCTCATGGAGCGGCATCACATAAGTTTGAAGCATTACTTGATAAGTTTGATATTGACTATGTTTCAATTGCATCTAATCCAGATGGTGTAAATATCAATGTTGAGTGTGGCGCTACTTGTATAGATAACATCAAGAGAGCTGTTAAAGAGCACAATGCTGATTTAGGTATTTCTTTAGATGGAGATGCAGATAGAATAATTATAGTTGATGAAAACGCACAAGAGATAGATGGTGATGGTATTTTAAATATCCTTGCTCAACATAGTGATATTTGTGGAGGCACTGCTGGAATAGTTGGTACACAGATGACAAATATGAGTTATGAAAATCATTATAAAGCCAACAATATTCCATTTATACGCTCTAAAGTTGGTGATAGATATGTCCTTGAGGATTTAAAAAAATACGGTTACAAGATTGGTGGCGAATCATCAGGTCATGTGATTAATTTAAACTTTGGTACAACTGGAGATGGGCTGTTTACAGCTATACAGCTATTAGCAATTTTCTCACAAGCAGATAAGCCTGTTTCTGGGTTTAAATTACAAGGTGAGCTTATGCAACAAACCTTGATTAATGTACCTTTAACAAAAAAGGTTACAACTGAAGATCTAGCAAAAATGGTTGATGATGTCACAGATGTAGAAAACAGATTAGCTAACAGAGGAAGAGTTTTGTTAAGACCATCTGGAACAGAGCCTGTATTAAGAGTTATGGTTGAAGCTGATAATAAAGATTTAGCTTTAAAAGAAGCAAAATATTTAGTGGAACAAGTAAAACAAAAATTGGTGTGAATATGCAAAAATTAATTATGGGAAATTGGAAAATGAATGGTAACACTGCAAGTATAAAAGAACTTTGCAGCGGCATTTCTCAAGTAAACTATGATAGCTCAAAAGTTAGTGTAGCTGTTTTTCCATCAAGTGTATATGTTAAGGAAGTAATCTCTCAGTTACCTGAGTGTGTAGGTGTAGGCCTGCAAAATATTACTTTTTATGATGATGGTGCTTATACTGGTGAGCTTTCAGCAGATATGTTACATGATATTGGATGTGATTATTTGTTAATAGGGCATTCTGAAAGAAGATCTTTGTTTGGTGAGACAGATCAAGATGTTTTCAAAAAACTAGAGAAAGTTATAGATACATCTGTGGTACCTGTAGTGTGTATTGGTGAGTCTTTAGAAGATAGAGAAGGTGGTAAACTAGAAAAAGTCTTAGCAACTCAGTTAGAGCTAGTTTTAAGTAAGCTTACTACTCAACAATTAACAAAGGTTGTTATTGCTTATGAACCTGTTTGGGCTATAGGAACAGGAGTTGTAGCATCTTTAGAACAAGTACAAGAAACACATCAATTTATCCGTTCATTAGTGGCTAAAGTAGATGAAAATGTTGCTAAAAATATGAAAATAGTGTATGGTGGTAGCCTAAAAGCTGGAAATGCTAAAGATATATTAAGCCTTGCTGATGTGGATGGTGGTTTAATAGGTGGAGCGTCTCTAAAAGCTTCTGAGTTTAACGAAATAATAAATCAAGCAAATAAAATATGTACGGAATAATTTTAACTATAGATATTATCGCAGCTATTGCAATTGTTATATTGGTATTGTTGCAACAAGGTAAAGGCGCTAACATGGGAGTATCCTTTGGTGCGGGCGCTTCAAATACAGTTTTTGGTAGTAAAGGTGCGGCATCTTTCCTATTTAAAATGACAGTGTTTTTTACGGCATTATTTTTTGTATGTTGTCTTAGCCTTGGATATTTAGGTAAGACTTCTAACTCTAATGTTGTAGCTAGTTCAACTAGTTCTGATCAGTCTATAGCTAGTCAATATGATCAATATCAACAAGAAGTTTCTAAAGCATCTGGTGCTAAACAGGAATCTACTACAAAAAAATAGTCTTATAATAGATACATCTTTGCACTGGTGGTGGAATTGGTAGACACGCCATCTTGAGGGGGTGGTGTCCGTAGGACGTGTGGGTTCAAATCCCACTCAGTGCACCAAATATAATTTCTAACAAGTTTCAATAAGTATCTAAAACCCTTTAAAGTCATACTTTATCTAGTTTTATAGAGTTACAAATCATATCAACAAAGTCCTTGTTAAAGAATATCTCAGACTGTATCCAAGATCATATTTAATATAAATAAAAGCTAGCTTACCGCTAAAGTTTCACTTAGTACCTTTAAAATATTTTATCGATACTATAATTAATTGATAAACTTATTAATTCTTTAAGGTTATATGTCTTTATGAGTAATTGTACTGAAGAAGCTGTTGATAAAAATATTATCGAGGGTACAAGATATTTTATATCTTTAGCTGAGCTAGGTTCATATACTGCTGTTAAAAATTTTTATAGTATGGAAAAAATATACGGTTAGAAGTAAATTGGAAAGACTGTTGAATAAATCTTTCAATTTCTATGAATAGGAATATTTTTGCTATTTTTAGTAAAAACTTAGCCTTAA
>NZ_JAWUZH010000010.1:0-54105 GCF_036281795.1 Francisella sp. 19S2-4 | reverse complement strand
TAAAATACTAATATCTGTAACATCTGTATTTTACAAAATATATCTAACAATTTGGGATATTAATTCAACAGTCTTTTCAATGAATTATTTTATTTAAACACCTCACTAATGTTTAATTTTATTTAACAAAAGTTAACTAGATAGTATATTTTTATCGAAGAATATCCTTAGTATGATTATTTACGTAACCAAGAATAGTGAGATTATTTTTTAGTCTAAACCAAGTCTACTAGACTAGTTTTAACTATTCTTACAAACATTCAAAAAAATACAACTATGTAAATTAAATACATTAGGGAGATTTTCTATGAAAAAAACTAAAATTCGTATAATAACAGCATTTCCAGTTAACGAACAAAACCCAACAAGGACAATTGATGATATTATACATTTAGAATCTGATAGTATCGAACTATCAATTTCCTATAACCAGTGTGGCGCAGAATATTTTAATAGCGACGTAGAACAGTTCTTATCGATAGGAGGAGTTGCTCTCGAAGCACAAAAAGCTGAAAAAGAAGGTATTGATGCCGTAGTCATTGAATCAGGAGGAGATACTGGAATTGAAGCGTGCCGTGAGCTTGTTAAGATTCCTGTAATAGGCTTATCTGATGTTGCATTTCGAGTTGCTGGTATGTTGGGTAGAAAATTTGGCCTAATTACTGCTGATGATTGGCAAGGATATGCTACTGAAAGAGTAATTCATAAATATGGTCTTGCGAATAAGTATTGCGGTGAGTTCAAATCAATTAAATCACTACCTTTTTGGGTAGATGGTGAAAAAAATACTAGCGTCTTAGATAAAGCATATCAAGCTGCAACTGTCATTATTGAAAAATATAATATAGATACAATTGTATTTAGTGGGAGCTACTTCTTTGGCTTTTCTGAAAAGTTAAAAGACTTATTATTTAAAAATGGGGTTGGAGATATTGTAATTATAGAACAAATGCCGTTAGCTATTAATTTTGCAGAAGCAATAGTAAAATCTAAACTATTACATAGTAAAAAAATATATGCTTCTCCTAAGATACAAACAAATATTCATGGTTATTTAAATATCCATGAAACACCGTTATCTGTAGTAAACGATAAATCAGACGTTGATAAACAAATCTAATCTTATTTTTTAGTTGCATTTACAAAACCTCTAGTTATTAGCTGAGGTCTTGTTATAGCTAAACCAATTACTAAAACATATGCTCCAGCACCATAAGCATTTTTTGCTTCTTGATGTGTTAATCACCTTCAGCTATTTGGGTTCTTTATAAACTTTGAAAAAAACCTCTTTAATATCTAGTAATTTTTATTTAGTTTCTATTTTAATGCTCTCGTGTACTTTCACGCTAAAACAACAGATACTAATTATCAATAGATTAACCAAGACTAAAAGATAAGCACCTTAATTATTACTAGTATTTTTTTAAAAATAAGATTTTAGAGTGATTAATAATTAAATTTATTGCTTTATTTATTCTTACTAGTAGAAAAAAAAGCCACTACACTAATAGCAAATATAAATGGTAATATTAAAGCATTTATAACTGTCACAACAATATTCTGCATACTCATTTCTAATGAATTCATTTCTATATTCATATTTTTTAAGATATAAATTAAACCAAAAGTAAGTAATGGCTTTATAATCATAAGAGCTAAGATTGTTATTGTTACTCTAAACATATAGAAAAAATTATTTTTCACTATCCAAAAATTATTAGATATTGATTCAAAAACACTTTTCTGATCTAAAAGCACAGCAGGCATTACTGTCAAAAATAATAATATCGTTATAAATATGCCAATATATTGTAGAAACATTGTCAATATTGTCATTGCAATCATAGAAAGTATAAAAACTCCTATAAAAGGAAATACTCTTTTTGAAAATATTTGTAACGCCACTCTCATAGCTTCAGATATTTTCATTTCATGCTTAACCATAATTCCTTGAAGTATGATTATCATCGCATAAACGAATATCGTTGCGATCATTATTATTAAAACCATTAATGCCAAAATATTTCCTCCAGGGAAATTATCTGGTAGACTCTCACCCCCACTCTCAACAAACTCAGCCATCCCATGCTGCATAAGATATACAAAACAAAATTCAGATATAAATGAAAGCATAAATGCTAAAAGAAAAGTAATCTTAAACCCTCTTTTATATATAGTTGTTGCAAGTGAAATTGTTTCTTTAAAATTTAAATTACTCATATCAAAAATACTCTATTAATAAATAAAACAAGCTAAAATATAACATAATTTTAAATATTTTGTGATCTTAGAACAAAGATAAATAATAAACTTAAAAAAGTTTAATAAAAAAACTTGTAAAATCTCACATCAATACCACCTTATATTAAATAAGTTATTTTAACAACGCCGAATAAAGGAATAATAAATATGGAAACAATGAAGGGAACTACTATTCTTTGTGTTAGAAGAGGAAATAAAGTAGTAATCGGTGGCGATGGTCAAGCAACTTTAGGTCATACTGTAGCAAAAGATAATATTGTAAAAGTTAGAAAATTAAATGGTGGTAAAGTACTTACAGGCTTTGCAGGATCTACTGCAGATGCATTTACACTATTTGAAAAATTTGAACAAAAACTAGAATTCTATCAAGGAAACCTTGAGCGAGCAGCTGTCGAAATGGTTAGGGAATGGCGCTTAGATAGAATGTTAAGTAAACTAGAAGCTATGATTATTGTTGCAGATGAAAAATTATCACTTTTAATATCTGGTGTTGGCGATGTAATGGCAGCAGATAAAAATGATATCATATCTATCGGTTCAGGCTCTACTTATGCTCGCTCTGCAGCTACTGCTCTTGTTGAAAATACAGATTTTTCAGCAGAAGAGATTGTTAGAAAAAGTCTTACCATTGCAGCAGATACTTGTATTTATACAAACCATAATTTCACTATAGAAAGTTTAGAAAACAAAAAAGGATAGTTATACCATGGCAGAAATAATGACTCCAAAAACAATCGTACATGAATTAGAAAGACATATTATTGGTCAAAATGATGCAAAAAAAGCTGTTGCTATTGCATTACGTAATAGATGGCGTAGGATGCAACTTGATAGTGAAATGCGTCAAGAAGTAACTCCTAAAAATATTTTAATGATTGGACCAACTGGTGTTGGTAAAACAGAGATAGCTCGTAGACTTGCTAAACTAGCTGATGCTCCTTTTATAAAAGTAGAAGCTACAAAATTCACAGAAGTTGGTTATGTTGGTAAAGATGTTGAATCTATAATCCGTGACTTAGTTGAAATGGCTGTAAAAATGAAACGTGAAGATGCCAAAAAGCAAGTTACTGAAAAAGCAGCTAAACTCGCTGAAGATAGAATATTAGATGTTTTAATTCCACCTGCAAGAGCAGCAGAATCAAAAGTTGGCTTTGCTAATGAACCAGTTGAAGAAGCAGCTTCTAAAAAAGAAAAAGAGAATAAAACTCGTGAGATTTTTAGAAATAAAATAAAAAATGGCGAACTTGATGATAAAGAAATTGAAATTGAAGTAGCTGCTGCTCCTAAAAGCATCGGAGTAATGGGACCTCCAGGAATGGAAGATATGACAAGCCAGCTTCAAGATTTATTTTCTAGCTTAAGCAGTGATAAGAAGAAAAATAAGAAAATGAAAATCAAAGATGCTATTAAACTTGTCCAAGATGAAGAAGCTGCAAAACTGATTAATGAAGAAGATATAAAAGCTCGCGCTTTAGAATCAGTTGAGCAAAATGGTATAGTATTCTTAGATGAAATTGATAAAGTTTGTAAAAAATCTAGTAACTCTGGTGCTGATGTGTCTCGTGAAGGTGTTCAACGTGACTTACTACCTTTAGTAGAAGGATCTACTGTATCAACAAAATATGGCATGATTAAAACAGATCATATTTTATTTATAGCATCTGGAGCATTCCATGTTGCAAAACCATCAGACCTTATTCCAGAGCTACAGGGAAGATTACCAATCAGAGTTGAATTAAGATCTTTAGAAATAGAAGACTTTGTTAGAATCTTAAAAGAACCTGATTGCTCTATCCTTAAGCAATATATAGCTCTTATGAAAACAGAAGGTGTTGAGTTGAGCTTCGATGAAGATGCTATCAAAAAAATTGCTGAGATATCTTACCAAGTTAATGAAGAAGTTGAAAATATCGGAGCTAGAAGACTACACACAGTTATGGAAAGACTTTTAGAAGAAATATCTTTCGATGCTCCTGAGCTTGATAATAAGACTATTAACATAACTACTGAATATGTTAACGAAAAACTAGGAACTCTAGTTAAAAATAAAGATCTAAGCCAATACATTCTATAGTGCCAAACTCCATATGGCAAATACTTATTTTTTGTCGTATAATTATCTCTTGTTTTAATTACAATCACTTAAAATGTCAATAAATTTTTCATTATTTAAAAATGCCTCAAGGCTTTTGTTAATAACTCAACTTGTTTCAACGATAAGTTATGCTGTTCTTTATTCAACCTTAGTTTTATTTATGACCCAAGGGCTTGGATTCACAGTTACTAAAGCAAGTGCTATTATGGGAGTTTTTGTTGCATTTAATTATGGTCTTCACCTTCTAGGTGGTTATGTAGGTGGTCGATTAATTAGTTATAGATCTCTTTTCTTAATAGGCATGGTACTACAAACAATTGCCTGTTTATTCCTATCTTTTCCATCTACAGAAAATCTATATATTGCTTTAGCATTATTCTTATCAGGAAGTGGTATGAATGTCCCTTGTATAAATATGATGCTAACACAGCAATTTGAAAATGATGATAACAGTAGAGAAAGCGCTTTCTACTGGAATTATGCTGGAATGAATGTTGGCTTCTTTATTGGCTTTACAGTTGCTGGCATATTCCAGCAAGATAATAGCTATAATATTCTATTTCTTCTAACTGCTATTACAAACGTTATTGCCTTTATACTTTTAGCAACAAGTTGGAATACGGTTGCAGATAGAACAACACCTCTAGTTAAAAATGTTGAAAAAATTGGGACACATATCTTACTAAAAAATAACTCCTTTGCTATTATCATTATACTTTTAGTAATTGCCTTATTATTTTTAGCATTACAGTATCCATTAAATACAAACTATATTGTTCTTGGTATTGGTATATTGCTACTAGCTATGTTTATTCCTATAGCAAACGCTCAACGGGAAAAAGAACAAAAAGAAAAAGTTTATGCTTATTTTATACTAGCATGTTTTGGTCTTGTTTTTTGGTCTGCTTATTCACTTGCCCCTATGGCATTAACGGTCTTTACTGAAGCAAATGTAAATAGACACTTTTTAGGCTTTTTAATGCCAACTCAATGGTTTCAAAACGTAAATACTATTGTTATAGCTATTGGTGGTATGATGCTTCCAAGTATATTAATAATAGTTCGTAAGCGCTTTATTTTCTCTTTCCCAATGCAGTTTTGTTTTAGTATTATCTTTATGGCTATAGGTTTCCTAATGCTTATTATAGGCATACTTTGTGCAAGTACTGCTGGCTATACTGCAGCGATATGGTTAATACTTAGTTATGTTTTCCAATCTATAGGTGAACTGCTTATTGGACCTACAGGTTATGCTATGGTTGGTAAGCTTGCTAGCCCAAAACTTCAAGGTTTAATGATGGGATCATGGATGGTTGTTACAGGAGGCACATCTGGAGTTATTGCAAGTTTATTATCAATGTTAGTTGCTTCTCCAGATATACATGCAGCCCCTACTGAAACAAACTCTAGTTACTTAATCTTATTTTCTGTCTTAACTTTAGTTGCTGCTATATCTGCATTCTTTATGTATCTAATAATCCCTCGTATTAGAAAACTTGCTCATATCTGAGTATATTATCTATATTTTATCCAAACTATATTCTATAATTTATTAAACACATTATATTGAGTTAATATTTTGTTAATGACTTTTCGAGAAAAATACTCAAAATATATACCTCTCTTTATTTCTATAACTTTAACATTAAATGGCTTTATTACTATACTAGCTGTTGCCATACCGATCATTAATAAAATTTTCTCAATAAATCTAGATACAAATATCCCATCAGATTTATATGATATAGGCATGAAATATAATACTGGCTTAGGAGTATTTTTACCTCTTATTCTTGGATATTTTATGATTATAATTGCTAGAGGTATCTATCTTAGAAAAAGATCATTTTGGTTTTTAGCTGTAATATTTATATGTTTATCTATTATTGGAGACTATGTCCAAGATAGACATATTTCATATAATGTCGCTTTTTTTACTCATATAATAGAAATTATTTTATTAATAATTTTTAGAAAAACTTTTAACAAAAAAAACTCAAGAAAATTTACTTTTTACCAATTTGTTTTAGCAATTACATTTTTCTTAGCTATCGGCTATAGTGTTATAGGACTGTATTATTTAAAAGATCAATTTGATGGTATAAAAACCATTTCTGATGCTGTCTATTTTACTATAGTTACATTTAGCACCGTTGGATATGGTGATATACACCCTATAACTGAAGAAGCCAAGCTTTTTACCGTATCTATTATGATTATGGGAATAGGATTATTTGCAACAATTATAACAGTATCTGCTGGTAGTATTCTTGGAAAAATTACTGAAAAATTTAAACAAAAAGATGGAGCCCTTTTAATGAAAGATCATATTGTAATTTGTGGCTATACAGAAATTACTAAATGCTTAATAAAAGACTATCTAGAATCTCATATTGATAATCTTGTAGTTATTGAAAAGAATTATCTACAAAAATTTGTAAATATTGATATGGAACAGAAAAAACACTTTATAGATGCTGAATCATACGATTATGATGCTCTAAAAAAAGCTAATATAGCTAATGCAAAAAGTGTTTTTATATTAAATGAGAAAGATTCTGATAATATTTTAACTTTACTTGCAATAAAAGAAGTATTAAAAGAACTTCACAAAGATTCTCAACCAAAAATATCTATTAAATTAGATAAAAATGAAAGTATTAGTATAGCTAATAACATAGGAGTTGATCAAATAGTATCACCTACTAAAAAAATTGCCGAAATGCTTATAAAATATAAATAATTTCATCAAATTATACTTAATATAAGTTTATACTATGTTATTATCTTGTTTATAAATTCTATATGAAAACTTGGTATTGGAGTTAAACCATGGAATACAATTACGATATTATTATTATAGGTAGTGGACCTGGTGGTGAAGGTGCTGCTATGAAAGCAACAAGAAATGGTCAAAAAGTAGCTATTATCGAAGATGATGCTATTGGTGGAGGTTGTAATAACTGGGGCACAATACCAAGTAAAGCTCTAAGGCAACTTTCACGTGAAATTTGGCATAACCATAAACATTATGATTTCCCTGAAATGCTTGATACATCATTCGAGATTGTTCTAAAGCAAAGAGAAATTAAAAGAAACCGCTATGCCGAAAATGAAATAGATGTATTTTATGGTTTTGCAAGCTTTCTTGATAAACATAAGATAAAAATTTCGCGTAAAAATGGCTCTACTGAAATTATTACTGCTAAGAAATTTATATTAGCTACAGGATCACGTCCTTATCATCCAAATGATATTGACTTCTCACATCCTCGAATTTTAGATAGTGATAAACTATTAGAACTAAAAGACCAACAGCTCAAATCTATTACAATCTATGGCGCTGGGGTAATTGGTTGCGAGTATGCCTCTATTTTAGGAACACTTAATATCCAAATAAATCTTATAAATACTAGAGATAAATTAATGTCTTTCTTGGATAATGAGATTATTGAGACTCTTACTAATCACTTTACAGTGAACCAAAAAATACACCTAATCCATAATGAAACATACAAAAGTATTAAAGCAAAAGGCGATAAGGTTATTACCACTCTTAACTCTGGAAGAATTATAGAATCTGACTATGTTTTATTTGCTTTAGGTAGAGCTGGCAACACAGAAGGATTAAACCTAGATAAGATCGGTGTTGAATATAATCCTCAAAGAGGTCTTGTTCAAGTAAATGACAACTATCAAACTACTCAAAGCAATATATACGCTGTTGGCGATGTTATTGGTTTTCCATCTTTAGCATCATCAGCCTTTAACCAAGGAAGATTTGCTGCGACACATATTATAGATGGTTCATGTAACGATAAATTAGTTGAAGATATTCCAACAGGGATATACACTCGTCCTGAAATTAGCTGTATTGGTAAAACAGAAGAACAACTAACTAGTGAAAATATTCCATATGAAGTTGGACGCGCATATTTTAAAGATTTAGCTCGTGCGCAAATATCAGATAGCGTAACGGGGATGTTGAAGATACTTTTCCACCAAGAAACTTTTGAAATTCTTGGAATCCATTCATTTGGACATAGGGTATCTGAGATTATTCATATTGGACAAGCTATTAAGTCAATGCCTGGAAAACATAACTCTATAAAATATTTCTTAAATACTACTTTTAACTACCCTACTATGGCTGAGGCTTATCGTATCGCAGCCATTGATGGTGTTAATAAGCTAAGAACTAAAAATGGCTTAATTATCAAGAAAGAGAATAAAAAAGAAAAATAAAACTTATGCACTACGACATTTATATAATATTTCTTTTTATTTTTCTATTTGGTGCTGCTATTGGAAGCTTTTTAAATGTCGTTATTTATAGAGTTCCAAACAAGCTTTTTTCTGAAGAAAAAGCTATTGCTCGAGAAATACTAGATCTACCAGAGGAATCTTCTTCTGAAAATTTTAACCTATTAACCTCATCGAAATGCCCTAAATGTAATAATAAATTAAAATATCGTCATAATATTCCAATATTAGGATGGTTTATTTTAAGAGGAAAATGTTATTTCTGTCATAAAAAAATATCTTTTGAGTATCCTTTAATTGAGTTTATTACTGCGATTACTTTTGTTGGTATATTTTATTATTTTGGATTTACAATACAAAGCCTTGCTCTTGTTGTTTTGAGTGTTTTCTTTATCCCATTATTTTTTATAGATGCAAAACATAAGATACTTCCTGATTCTTTTACCCTAACTCTTTTATGGATAGGAATCATACTTAATTACTATAATGTCTTTACAACTTTAGAGTTATCAGTCTGGGGAGCAATTATAGGCTATCTCTCATTATGGGTTGTTTTTTGGATATATAAAATTTTTACTGGCAAAGAAGGTTTTGGTTACGGTGATTTTAAGCTTTTAGCTGCAATAGGAGCCTGGTTTGGCTACCCTATGCTTTTATATACTATATTTGCTAGTTGTATATTTGGCATAATTATTGCAATTATGATAAATATTATAGGACGTAGAACAAACATAATACCTTTTGGACCTGCAATAATTTTAGCTGTATTTTTTTATCTGCTGACTAAAGATAATATTTATGTATGGTATAATCATATTATGTTAATTGGTATTCAATAAAATCTCTAAAATGCAAAAGAAAAATTTTACTATTTTAATATTAGTTATTATTATAGCTGTATTGATATTATACATATTTAGTACTACTAGCCTTAACAAATCATTATCAGAAAATAAGCAAGGTCTATATATTGTTGAGCAAGCATTCCCACAATATAAAGTTATCAAAACATTTGATACAGGACT
This sequence comes from Francisella sp. 19S2-4, assembly GCF_036281795.1. Lineage (NCBI taxonomy): Bacteria > Pseudomonadati > Pseudomonadota > Gammaproteobacteria > Thiotrichales > Francisellaceae > Francisella > Francisella sp. 19S2-4. Next base: position 44,460 of record NZ_JAWUZH010000010.1, on the reverse strand, counting down.
TCACCTTGAGGCTTATATTCTTCAAGATAAAAAAGACCCTAACAAACGTACTGTCACATTCACAACTGAAGACGGTAGCGTAATTGTAAATGGTCAACTTTTAGCTTGGGATAGAAGTGCAAATAAACTCACGAGTCTAAATCAGATATATACAAATTATTTCACATCAAATCCTAAAGCAAATGAATTATATTTAAATATAAAAAAATATGCTTCATATATTCAACAAGGTAGCAATGATGCTCCACATAAATTTTATGCTGTAATTGATCCAAGTTGCAGCTACTGTAATCGCCTTTTTGAAGCAACACAACCTGCAATAAAATCAGGCCAACTAGCTGTGCGTTGGATTCCTTTAGGAGCATTACATAATAGTCCAGAAATAGTAAGAAGCTTATTCAACTCTCAAGATCCTTTAGAAGCTCTAATTAAATATCATGAAACAAAAACTTATGATAAAAATAAAACTCAAGCAAATGAGAAAGCTGAAAATAATATGAAGCTATCTAAGTATATCCAAGGATTCCCTACGATATTATATAAAACTCCTCAAGGAGCTTTAAAGATATCAGGTGGAAATAAGCTACCGTTAACTGATGCAAAAATTGCTGAAAATGATAATATCCAAAAAATTAATGAATTTTTACTTCTAACATCAAACCAATTCTAATTTATTAAAATGAAAAAAATAATTTTTACTTTACTATCTCTTTTTATTATAAATTTATCTTTTGCCACGAATAATGAAAATGTTCATATATCTAATGATATACATGAAATAGAAAAACACTACGGTGGTAAGGTTGGTGTTTATACTATAAATCGTAATAATTTTAGTAACTTTTCACATAATGAAACTTTTTACTTCCCTATATGCAGTATTTATAAGTTTCTTGTCGTTGGTGCTATTCTTAAAGAAAGTATGTTAGATAAAAACTTACTGAATGAAAAAGTTAGAGTTTCAAAAAATCAAATAGTTGGATACTCTCCTATTACAGAAAAATATATTGGAAAAGAAATTTCAGTTAAACAACTTTGTAAAGCATCTATTCTAAGTGACAATACTGCAACAAACCTTCTAATATATAAGCTAGGAGGATTAAAAAAACTAGATGCATTTATTCTATCTTTAAAAGACCATGCTACAAAAATCACTGCTATAGAGCCTAAAGTAAATAATGTTAGCTTAACTAATAATCTAAATAAAACTACTCCAAAAATAATAACTAGAGATTTAAATAAAATTGCCTTTAGTGACGATATTCTTGATAAAAAACATCAAAGCCTGTTTAAAAAGTGGTTAAAAGAGAATAATACTGGTAGTAATCGCATAGCTGCAGAAATTCCAAAAAATTGGAAAATTGGTGATAAGACCGGAACTTGTGATTATGGCTCAACAAATGATGTAGCTATTGTTTGGCCTAATGATTCTGATCCAATAGTAATGTCTATCTTATATACTCAACCAAATAAAGATGCAAAACCTAACGATAAGGTCATACAAGAAGTAGCTAAGATATTATTTAATAATTTTAATACCAAAAAGAATAAATAAAATGCCTAAAATAAAAATGATTGTTGGCCTAGGAAATATAGGTAAAGAATATGAGAATACTCGTCATAATGTTGGTGAATGGTTTATCTCAGAGATAGCTAAAGAACAAAGTGAAAGTTTTAGTTCAAATTCAAAATTAAATTCAAATATAGCTAAAGTTAGCCTAGCGTATAATAATGTTATATTAGTATTTCCAACAACATATATGAACAATAGTGGCCTAGCTGTTAGTAAAGTAGCTAACTTCTATAAAATTGAACCTGAGGAAATTCTTGTTGCTCATGATGAATTAGATATAGATTGTGGCCAGATTCGTCTTAAAAAAGGTGGTGGCCATGGAGGCCATAATGGGCTTAGAAGTATCCATCAACATTTAGGAACTAATGAATATTTACGCCTAAGGATTGGTATTGGCCATCCTGGTCATAAATCAAAAGTTTCAAATTATGTTTTATCAAACCCTTCTATCCAACAGAAAAACTTGATAGATGAATCTATTAATAATGCTATGTGTGTTTTAGATGATATAATAAACTACAAACTTGAGCCTGCTATGCAGAGACTTCATACTAAATAAATATTACTTCTCTAAAATATAGAAATATAAGGAATTAAAATATGGGATTTAAATGTGGTATTGTTGGTCTACCAAATGTTGGTAAATCTACTCTTTTTAATGCTTTAACTGAAGCTGGTATTGAAGCAGCTAACTACCCTTTTTGTACAATTGATCCAAATGTTGGTATTGTTTCTGTACCTGATCAAAGACTTAATGAATTAGCAAAAATTGTTAATCCAGAAAGAATCTTACCTACCACAATGGAATTTGTAGATATTGCAGGACTTGTTGCTGGAGCAAGTAAAGGAGAAGGTTTAGGTAATAAGTTTTTAGCAAACATTCGCGAGACTGATGCCATAGCACATGTAATAAGATGTTTTGAAGATGATAATATTATTCATGTAAGTGGAAAAGTTGATCCTATTGATGATATCAATACTATTAATATGGAACTAATATTGGCAGATATTGAGTCTTGTGATAAAGCTATCCAGAGATTCTCAAAAATGAAAAAATCTGGTGATAAAGAAGCTCTTGCAAAAGCAGATTTTTACACAAAATTAAAAGAGCATCTTGAATCTGAAAAGCCAGCTAGAACATTTGAGCTTACAGAAGATGAAGCTAAGTGGCTTAAGCAAACTCCTTTACTAACTAGCAAACCAGTATTATATATTGCAAATGTTAATGATGATGGTTTTGAAAACAACCCTCTTCTAGATAAAGTTATCGAATATGCTAAAGCTGAAAACTCAAATGTTGTACCAGTTTGTGCAGCTATGGAACAAGAGATCTCTCAACTGGAACCAGAAGAAAAACTTGAGTTCTTAGCGGATATGGGACTTAGTGAAACAGGTCTTGATCGTGTTATCAAAGCTGGTTATGCTCTTTTAAATCTACATACATATCTTACAGCTGGCGTAAAAGAAGTCAGAGCCTGGACTATACCAGTTGGAGCTACGGCTCCTCAAGCAGCAGGTGTTATTCATACAGATTTTGAAAGAGGCTTTATACGTGCTGAAGTTATCTCATATAATGACTATATTCAATATAAAGGTGAAAAAGGCGCTAAAGAAGCTGGTAAGGCTCGCTTAGAAGGAAAAGAATATATAATGAAAGACGGCGATGTTGTAAACTTTAGATTTAATGTCTAAACTACAATATTTATAACTTTACTCAATATGATAAAAAAAATAGCAAATTCTTATACTATTGTCATTAGCCTATCAATTATTATAATTACTGGTTGTAATGCAACCTTTAGCCTTCCAAGTTATCAACTAAATGGTACATACTACAATCCTGATTATTCTGACTATAGTAAGGATGATTTGATCCATCGTTATTTCAATCAGAGTGTAGAACAGATGGAAACTAGTCCTTATACTTACCAAGGTCAGTATTATGAGGAAACTGGTTATACTCAACCAAGCCCATTTATGCAAAATATTAATTGGAATAGGATGGGCTCAGCCTAGCTTTATAAAATATTAAGCTTTATTTAAATACTACAAAGCAATATATTAATCATCTCAAATAATATGAAGTTATAAAATAAGCTTTGATTTATTTAAACATTAGGAAACTCATATTTCTTTAGTTTATCTAAGCAACATTGACGGATAGCTTTTTTATCTATGTCTTGAAATAAGGCACTAGTACTTAACACAAAGACATTATGAAAGAAATTTATTAATATTTGAGACTGGATATTTCGATTTAATTGATAAAAATTTCTAAGTCCTTTCATTATAAAAGTTATCCCAGAATTATCTTCGACATTAATTCTTCCACTATATTTTTTATAATTACCCTCTTTATTAGCAAATAATTTAATTTCATTGATAATTTTTTTAATAACTTCTTCAGTAGGTCCATTAACCAACTCGATAGATACTGAATCAATTTCTGTATAAAACTCCATAATCCTATTATAGCCGCTATTTCCATGTACATGTATGATTCCATAATATAAATTCTTTTTATCATAGTTCTCTAAATACTGAGTAATTGATTCAAGAATCATATTTCTCAAACCAATAATTTCCTTATAATCAGATGAAATAATATCTATGCTATTTCGAAGATAGTTTTTAGAAAAATTACGATAATTTTCACCATAAATATAACCATTATAGTTATGGTAAACTATTTTATTGTCACTATATTCCTTGCCATGATTAAAACGTCCCGTAAATAAAAACTTATTATCTACTCTTGATTTACTTGAAAAATCACTAATTTTAAATGTATTTTTATTTATTTGATCTCCAAAGCTAATTACTACAGTATCGTTATATGCTATAACTGCACTTTTGGTAAAAGACTTTTGATCAAGTTCTTCCATCAAATTTTCTGCAAAGTTTTGAGCATTACAGACAATTAATTTTATCTGTAAATTTTTTTTAGCTCTTTCAGGAATATGCTTTGCAAAAATTTCTGCTAAATCCTCATAATAAATTTCAAAACTTAATAATTGATTATCTCCAGGCATTTTTATGTTTTGAATAATGCAATTATCATTTTTTTTACCATGAGCTTCAATATATATAATAGATCCTGGTTCTAGTTTTGAAAATACTTCTTGTATCATTTCTATTGCGACTTGATAATTAGTTTTATTATTATCATTAATATTTAATTTTTTATCTTTATATCTAACATCTTTTCCTTCAAATGGAAAATTAATTCTAACAAATGGAATTGTTTCATAAGGTAATTTCTTAGAGTTAATTTTGATTTTATAACTACGATTTAAGGATTTATCTGCTTGATAAAAAAACGATTTAATGGTTCCAAAACTACAATCGCCCATAAAAGATATATATACCGCTCTAGCAAATTTCATATAAATTACTCTTTTATAAAAATAATTTGAAGAATAAAGTATATTTATATCTAAAATATTTAATAATTGTTAAAAAATGTAAATGCTTTTATTATAGGATATTAAGCTTTATTGAAACAATTTTATTATCTACAATATCCGTAATTTCTAATAAAGTATTATTATATTTAATACAACATGCGCCAGATGGTAAATTTTCAATTTCTTCAATTATAAGACCAGAGAGTGTCTTAGCATCTTCACTTTCAAACTCAATACCTATATGACGGTTTATTTCCCTGAGAGTTGCACTACCACCAATTAAATAACTATTCTCATCAACTTTACGGATATTATTATTTACATCAAATCTATCAGAAAATTCTCCAACAATTTCTTCCATAATATCTTCAATAGTTACTACTCCTGTAACATCACCGTACTCATCAACAACTACCGCAAAACGTTTACTTTTTTTCTGAAAATTTATTAGCTGAGCCTGTAAAGAAACAGTTTCAGGAATAAAATAAGGCTGATGTGCAATCTTACGCAAATTAGCTCTAGTAACATTTAATTTCTTTGAAGAAATTAATAGATTAATTATATCTTTAAGCTTAATAATACCTATTATATTATTAACACCATTTTCACAAAGAATTATATTTAATGATTTAACTTTTGAAATTCTAGTTAAAATCTTATCCATCGAATTATTCAAATCAATATATTCTATTTTATTAAAATGAGTCATTACTTCTTGAACTAATATTTTATCTAGCTCCAAAACACCTAAAAGCATATTTTTATTTTTGGCACCTAGTTTTGCATTTGACTCATGCACAACCGTGTGAATTTCTTCTTTATCTAGAGATTCATTATTTACAGGCTCCATTTTAACTCCAAAAATTTTTAAAGTTAGTCTTGAGACTGTACTTAAAAAGATTACAACTGGATACAAAACCAACATAATAAACTTAAGAGGTAGAGAAAAAGGAAATGCTAATCTCTGAGGATATATAGCCGCAAATGATTTTGGGATTATCTCACCAAACACCAATACCAATATTGTTACAACGATTGTTGATATTAATAAACCAAAGTCACCAAAATGGTCTTCAGAATATGATGAAATAACTGTACCTGCAAAGATATTAGCAAAGGTATTACCAATTAAAATAGCTACTAAAAGCTTTTCAGGATTGCGAACTAGAGATAAACTTCTTTTTGCAGCTCGATGATTTTTTTTTGCTAAATGCTTTAATTTATATTTATTCAAAGCCATCATTGCAGTCTCAGAGCTTGAGAAAAATGCTGATGTACAAATAAGAATAAATAATATAATAACTACAGAATAAGTACTCATATCTTCAATTATAAAACTAATAAGTAACTATTCTAACACAAGATTTTTTCAAAAAAGAAGATTAAAGATAAATAGATAAATAGATAAATAGATAAATAAAACTTATACTCTCATAAAGTCAGCATGAACTAACTTAACTTTATATGGATGTCTTTGTAAAGCTTTGATTATAACTTTTTCTTCTTGTCCATTAATATCTAAAGTTATTTCACTTGAGAAAAATGCTTTATCTTCAGTAGAGTGTAATACTTTATCATGATCTATAAGTATAGATACAGCTTCTTTGTCACCACCATATACAACAGCTGGGATTTTACCAGCTCTTCTTAGACGGCGGCTCGCACCAGTACCTAAGTCATCTCTTTTTTCTGCTTTTAATACGAAATTTGCCATTGTTAGATTCCTTTTATATTTTTTATTTCTTTAATAAATAATCTTGTTAACCTATGCGACCCTAGATTAACTGTGCTATTGTAGTAGATTACGGTTATTAATTCAAGTGATTAATCAACTAGACCATCCGTTCTAAATATATCACTTACAGACTCTTCACCATTTGTCTTCTCCACGATTTGAGCTAATAGTGGTGCTAATGATATAACTTTGATTTTACTACAAGCCTCAGCATGAGGTTTAAGAGGAATAGAATCCGTAACAATAAGCTCTTCAATAGCTGAGCTTTGTATATTACTAATAGCATCTCCAGAAAGCAGAGGATGTACACAAAAAGCTGAAACTTTTGCTGCTCCCCCTTTCTCAATTAAAGCTTTAGCTGCTTGACACATAGTTCCACCAGTATCCATGATATCATCCACAAGAATACAGTGTTTGCCTTCAACTTCACCTATTATGTTCATAACTTCAGCAACATTTGGTTTAGGTCTTCTTTTATCAACAACAGCTATTTCAACGCCTAAATTTTTAGCAACAGATCTTGCTCTAACAACTCCTCCCATATCAGGAGAAACGATTTTAATATTATCATATTTAGCAGGATTATTACGCACGTGCTCTAAAAATATCTTTGTTGCAAATGCATTATCAAATGGAATATCAAAGAAACCTTGAATTTGTTCTGCATGAATATCAACAGATAAGATTCTATCTAAACCAACAGCTTGAAGCAGATTTGCAACGACTTTAGCAGAGATAGGAACCCTAGCAGATTTTGATCTTCTATCTTGTCTTGCATAACCGAAATATGGTAATACAGCAGTAACTCTTTCAGCAGATGATCTTTTAAGTGCATCAATTAGAAGAATTAGCTCCATTAAATTATCTGATGGTGGACAAGTTGATTGAATTACAAAAACATCTTTACCACGGACATTTTCATTTAGCACCACTTGTATTTCACCATCTTTAAATCTATCAACAGTAGCATTACCTAACGTTGCACCTAACTCTTTAGCTACTTCACAAGCCAGCTTTTTAGAAGCATTACCACTAAAAATCATCAAATCTTCAGACATCTTATCAAAACCTTCAAAATTACACATATATTCAGTTACTAATTTTAATGTTTTTTTTCACTATTGAAAGATACAATTAATAAATTTGAGAAATATTTGATAAAACATAACTTAAGAGATATGACTTTTCTGCATTTTTGAATTAAAAATAATACTTTGTTATACTACAACATCATTAATCGTAATTAGTCTTTCGATCTTTAAGTACTTTAATAAGTTATGAAATTTAAAATATTCGATAAAACTTTCCAGCCTGGTGAAATGGCAACTCTAGCAATGCCTCTACCAAGCCAATATTCTTGTGCTCCGATGTATCTTCCGATAAAAATTCTTAATGGGGTTAAAGAAGGGCCTTGTATTTTAGTTTTTGGGATGGTCAATGGTGACGAATTTAATAGTATAGAGATTATTAACTCTCTACTAGAAGAAACAAACCCTAAAAAATTACATGGAACTATTGTCGCTATTCCAGTACTAAATATATTTGGATTAGTACATTCTGTAAAACACTCAACACCTTTAGAGCAAGCATTTCCTGGGGATGAGTACGGCTCTTATATGCATCGCTATGCTTATAGAGTAACACAAGAAATTATTAAGAAAGCAAATTACTCTATTCAAATTAAAACTGGTGGTTTAAATAACGAAATCCTACCTCAAGTCTACTTCAATGGTGATGATGAAGAATCCATAATAATGGCAAGAGCTTTCCAAGCTCCAGTAATAACAGCTGTAAATATGAATCAATCAAGCATTCGTAGGATTCATCAAGATTTACATATTCCCTTTATCTGTTATGAAGCTGGTGAGGCAAATAAATTTAATGAGGAAGATATCAATGTTGGTATAGCAGGTATCCAAAATGTTATGCGTAAATTAGGACTCTTAAGTGATGAAGAGTTTGTCCAACAAGTGAAGCCTTTAGTTTCTGAAGATACCGAATGGACAGTATCAGATAAGCCAGGAATACTAAGAACAGAGATAGAACTAGGAACAAGAGTCAAAGAAGGTGAAAAAATTGGTAAGCTTATAGATCCTTTTGGTAATGATGATAGTATTAATCTAAAATCTCCAATAGATGGTATTGTTCTTGGTATTAATAACTATCCTATGATTAAAGAAGGTGATCAAGTCTTTAAAGTTTCATCATTCCAAGATGATGAAAAAGCTGAAGCTAAAATAGAAGATTGGGAAGAAATTACAAAAGAAAACTTTAGTGATGAATAATAGATTATCATTTTTAGCACTAATTATATGGCTTACTTGTGCTATATTTTTTATGTATGAGTTTCTACTCAGAACTATATTAGGAACTTTTGAGCATCAAATTATCTCAGACCTAGATCTTAGTATACTTACATTTAGTATATTAAGTTCTACTGCATATCAGCTCACATATGGTGTGATGCAAATACCCGTTGGAATAATAACTGATAAGCTTGGACTTAAAAAAGCCCTTACTCTAGCTATATTAGTATGTGCTCTTGGTGTTGGCTTATTTGGAGTATGTAATGGCTTTGCTGCCGCTCTAATATATAGAGTAATGATAGGTTTTGGAGCATCTTTTGGATTCTTGTGCTTACTTATTGCTGTTTATGATTGGTTACCTCATAAGCATATAGGCTTATTTATAGGACTCTCTCAATTTATTGGCGTTATGGGGCCAATGTTAGCAGCAGGCCCTTTAGATTCATTATCACAGGCTGGTGGAATAAATTGGCGCTATGTCTTTATAGTATTAGCAATTGTTGGTGTAATATTAGCCATTTTAACACTACTTATTGTTAAAAATAATGATAATGATCAATCATCAACTGGATCAAATAAGAATAGATTTATTCTCCTAGAAAATCCAAGTTCTATTTTAGCTGAAATAAGAAGTATTTTTTCTAATAAACAGATCTGGTTAATAGCTGTATTTTCTGCCACATCCTATTTAGCTATAGAGTACTTATCTGAAAATGCTACTACTAGCTTCTTACAACTTAATGGTTTTAACTCTAAATTTTCATCTTATTTAATTACTCTAGCTTGGCTCGGATATGGTATTGGCTGTCCTGGTTTAGGAGCTATATCAGATAGAATTAGAAGAAGAAAACCTGTGATGGTTTTTGCAGTTTGTCTAGTTTTTATATCATTAGTAACAATAATATTTTTTCCGGTTAATAAAGCTATATTATATTTAGCATTTTTTTGTTTAGGCCTTGGTGCTAGTGGACAAAGTATTGGTTTTGCTATTATAGCTGAACAATCAAACTCAAATTGTCGAGCAGCAGCACTTGGAGTTAATAACTTCTTAATTATGTTTTCGGTAGGTATTGGCTCACCAATTATTAGTGAAATCTTTGATATATTTTCTAGTCAAGGTAAAAGTGTCTCAATACAAAGCTATCAATTAAGTTTAAGCTTACTACTTATATTTACAGCTATGGGTATATTAATTAGTATTTTCTTTATAAAGGAAACATTTTGCCGTTCAACAAAAGAAGTTATTTTCTTAGAAAAATAATTTTTAAAGCTGATCAAACTTATCTAGACTAATTGCTCGTGCTCTAAACTTATCCAAAACTAAGACAAAGATTATAATAGTACTAAATAATAAAGGTACTATTAAATAAATAAATGCACTATCAAAAACTTTTATATCTATATTTACTTTTAAAGGGCCTCCATTTAAATATACACTAATATAACTTATAAGATACTGAAATACTGCTCCACATAACCCTATAACCATATTTACTATAGCCAATGCTGTTGCCTTTATTTGTACAGGAAAAATCTCTTCAACTACTGAAAATGCTAGTAGCATACTAGATACACAAAAACCTATTACAAAAAACATAATATATAGAAAATCAGCAGAGATAAGCCTAGGGAAAATTATTACTGAAGAGAATACTAGTATAGTAATTATATTACAAATAAACATCCAAACCCTCTTCTCACCAAATATACTTGCTATAAAACCATGAGATGGTCCTCCTACAGCTATTCCTATAAATAACATCACACTTACATGAGCCGCAGTATGATCTGATAGTTGATAAGCTTGTTGTAAAAACAGTACATCATATAACTCAGAAAATGAGTTTACAACTATACCAACCATTAAACCTGCATATATTGCTAATAGCCAAAGCTTTTTATTTAATAGAAGTTTCAAACTTTCAGAAAAACTTAAATATTTAAATTTATTATTGATAGATTGATTAGGATTATTTGAGTACTTTAGAAAAAGTACAATAATTACACTCCATAATATGCCAAAATAACCTATTGCTGCCAAAGCTAATTGCCATCTATAAAGCTCAACTAAATATACCAATAGAACTTGACCAAATATTCCTCCAAGAACTCCTATGGTATTTGTAAGCCCAACAGCTATTGGGAAAAACCTCTCAGGCAGTACATCTGCAGCGACTTTTAATGTTCCTACAAAAGCTACAGCTGAACCTATTGCTATAAGAATTCTACCAATAAACATAGTATATAAACTAGGATTGTATACAAATAGAAGGATTCCTAAGCTCATTATTAGACAAGATATTGATAGCATTGCTTTTGAGCCATATTTATCTAAGAGGATACCAGCTGGAACTTGTGATATAGCATAAATAGGAAAATATATACTCATTATATAAGCTATATCTTCAATACCTACACCCATATCTGATGCTATAGGTTTTATTAAGACGCTTGGCGCAGTATGTTGAAAATAATCCAAGCCATAAAAGATTGCAGCAATAGACCAAATACTCCAACCAACTATTAAACTATATTTTGTAACTTTCATTTCTTATAATTTATAAAAATACTATATTTAGAGAATATAAGAAATTACTCTCTTTTAAAACTAATTACTTAAAAGATTAACACCAAGATCTTCTAAATTACTAAAAAGTTGCTGTTTTAGCTCATCGTTTGATAATTTTTCGTTTTCAAAATTATCATAAAAATTAGGTACTGACATTGAAAAACATAACTGCCCATTAAATATTGACGCTGATTTTCTAGCTATCTCTAGAACATTCTTACCACCCATACCACCAGGAGATGTTGCTAATAAAATAAGTTTTTTACCCTGAAAAATATTTGTCGATATACGCGAGCACCAATCAAGTAAATTTTTATAGAAAACGCTATAATTACCATTATGCTCAGCATGCGATATTAATATTAAATCAAACTCTGCTAATTTATCTAAAAATTTTTGAGCCTGAGGTGGAATACCTACTTCTGTTTCATGGTCTATAGAATAAATAGGCATTTCATAATCAGTAATATCAAGGAACTCAGTATTATCACCAATATTAGATAAAATATACTTTACTAACTTCTTATTTATTGAATTTTTACTATTAGACGCCGCAAAACCAAGAACTTTCATTACCCACCTATTTTAATTAATAATTTATCTCTATAAATAATATCATTAGAGAATGATATTATTAAATCTATTTTTAACTTCAAATAGATTAGAATTAAATAATGCATTTTTTAAGCTATAATATTCTTATAAGAATTGGTATAGCTATGTAATATGCTTTTATATAATGAAATAATTTTAAATATAGTTACAACTCTAACCTATATTGTAGTAATCGCTATAATAGCTGGTTTAAGCTTTTATACTCTCAAGAAACGTGCTAAGTCTAGTCGACAAGTTAAAAAACTAAAATCAAGAACCATATATGTTAGCCTAATAATATTCTTCTTAGCTCTTATAAAAATATGGGTTGGAGGAATTGGACATTTACTAACAATGCTCAGTTTAGTTGCCGCTGGTTTAGTAATAGTTAATAAAGAGACTGTGATGAATTTTGTTGGTTGGATTATTATTAACTGGCGTAGTTTGTTTTCTGAGGGTGATTATATTCAAATCCTAGGCTATCACGGCTATATTAAAGAAATTAAACTTTTTTATTTTAGAATGTATGAAACTATTGAACATGGCGATAAAAAAACTACAGGAAAATTAATTAAACTTCCAAATGCCTTAGTAATCACAAATCCAATATCTACTTTTACTAGTGATGATAGTGTTATCCTTCATAAAATACCTTTTCTAATCAATACTGATAAAGATGTTATAGAAATAGCTGAGAAATCAAATGCCATAATAAATGATATTATTATTGATAAATATCACTTTAATAAAGATTTCTCTAAAAGTAGTGTAATAAATAAGAGCAAACTAAAACATTGTGAGATTATTGATTTTAAACCCGATGTTGAAATAAAAACTCTAACAGACAAAGAAAATATTGTAAATATTCAAGCTAACTTCTATTGCTATATTAATGATAAAAAAGATATAGAACAGCTATATATAAAAGAACTTCTAAAAGAAATAAAACTTATCATCTCTTCCTCTTTATAAAGTTTTTCGTATAGAAATTTATACTACTAATCCATAGTGGACTAAATAATAAAGATAGTGATATTAAAGTAATACTGTATTGATATATGCTTATATCTAATATACCAGAAACATATCCCATAGATATCAATACAAAACTAAACTCTCCAATTTGAGATAGCATTGCTCCACCTATCAAGGCTTCATCTAATCTCTGTCTTAAGGCTTTAAAAATCAAAGTATTAATTATAGTATTAAGTATAAAAATTAATAGTAAAAATAATATAAACATTAAAATATGATCCCAAAATAACTTAACATCTATTAACATTCCTATAGAGATAAAGAATAACGCCATAAAAATAGTTTTAACAGTTGATAAACTATGACCAACCCATTCTGTTTCCTCTACAGTCGCAACTATCATTCCTCCAACAAAAGCTCCCAAAGCTGAAGATAACTGTAATGACTCTGTTAAAGTAGCCATACCAAAGCATATGACTAAGGCGGCAAAGACTCTCATTTCTTCATCTTTTCCTAAAACAGAAATAAAAGAAAGCTTAATATTTTTTTTCACTGCCATAATAGCAGCAATAGTTATAACAAGAATACCACCTAGTATCTGAATAATTATCTGTGTAATATCAGGAGACTCTCCCCCAATAATTCTAATAATAATTAGCATTGGAACGACAGCAAGATCCTGTATTAATAATACTCCTAATACATTCTGCCCAAGACGAGTTTTAATACTACCATTATCATTCAATAACTTAAGAACAACAGCTGTACTGCTTAGACTGACAACCGCACCAAAAAGTAATATTTTTGCTAAACTCCAATTTAAAGCTAAGCCTATTATTGAAACGACTAAACTTGTTACTAGCATTTGCAATATTGTTCCTATAGTAGGAACTTTCCAATTCTCAGCAAATTTACGCGGAGAAACTTCCATTCCCGCAAAAAATAATAAAAGAATAACTCCAATTTCACCAAGCCTAGATAGGCTCTCCTGATCTTGAATTAGTTTTAACCCATAGGGTCCCAATAAGATACCTGTCAAAAGATAAGCAACAACGTACGGTTGTTTCAGCTTTTTTATAATTATAGTAACAACTAGAATACCCAACATTACAAAAACAAAGATTGGTATCAAAGGCTCATTATGCATTTTTATTTTTTTATAACAATAACTTATGTTAATAATACTTTATATGTAATCTAAATTACACAATAATAAATATTTTTATAACAGACTATAAACTCTAATTACTATACTATCAAACTCTTTGTTAAAATTATTATAGACAGTTATACACTAAATAAAAAATCAATGAATGACCTGCAAAAATTACTAGAGCTAGATACAATCAATACTGCTAAAAAATTGCTAGGACATTTTCTTGTTAGAAAACAAAATGATACTTATATAATAGGTAAAATCGTTGAGACAGAAGCATACTTAAATAATGACTTAGCTTCTCATTCTTATCCTAAAAAAACTCAAAGAAATGCTATGATGTTCGAAAAACCTGGGGTGTCATATGTTTATTTCACCTATGGGATGCATTACTGTATGAATGTGGTTACATCAGAAGTTGGTATTGGTGAAGCTGTATTAATTAGGGCTTTAGAACCAATACAAGGTATAGATCAAATGCAAATTAATAGATCAAAAACTAAACTTAAAGACTTATGCTCTGGCCCAGCTAAATTAACTCAAGCATTAAATATTAACCTAAAAGACAATGGTCTTAATTTGCTTGATACAAATAATGACTTATATCTAGAATATAACAATGATTTGAATAACTTTGATATAGTAGAAACTCAACGAATAGGAATTTCTAAAGCTAAAGAAAAACTTCTTAGATTCTATATTAAAGACAATAATTTTATTTCTAAAAAATAAATAAAGATTACTATTTATCTAATACTAAAAAACTAACCAAAATATATAACTCAATGATAGAATATCTTTAAATATGTATAACATTAAAAGCATATGTCTATAGAAAAAAAATTAAGAAAAAAACTAGCGGTATGTCATCATGTAATTCATCACTATGGTTGGGATGACTTATTAGCTACTCATATATCAGCAAGACTAACTGATGGCAATATAATAATAACTCCTCACAATGTTACTTTTGATAAGGTTAATAGTAAAAATATAGTAACTGTCACTCTTGATGGTGAAATAGTTTCAAATAATGGCTATAAAGTAATGCCTCAAGCAGCAAATATCCATTTAGAAACTTATAAAGCTAGAAAAGATATAAATGCTATAATTCACACGCATAGTAAATATGGAGTCATATTATCATCCTTAGAATGTGGTATGCAATTTACTAACCAACAATCACTAAGATTCTATGATGATATATCATATCATCACTATGACGGCCTAGCTCTAGATAATGAAGGAAAAGCAATTGCAAATAGTCTTGGTGATAAAAATAATATGATGATACTTGATAATCATGGAATTATAACTACTGCCGAGTCTATAGAAAAAGCTATTTATAAACATTATTATTTTGAACAGGCTATAGAGTTAGAAGTTAAAACTCTAACTACAGGTCAGAAGATTAAGTTAATTCCAGATGAAGTATGCAAAAAAACTTCAGAACAATTTACTAAAATAAACACTTGTCATCTAGAATTTGAAGTTTTTAAAGAAATTACAAAACACTATCGTAAATAAGTTATTTTACATTTAGTTGCATCAATGTGACATCAATCCATTTATCAAATTTATAACCAACTTTTTTTAAAGTACCTACATTATTAAATCCTAATCTTTTATGGAACTCTATTGATACTGAAGTTGATATCTTTGCGATAATGGAATGAATATTAAGAAGCCTAGCTTTTGCAATTAAAGCTTTTGCTAATAAAATACCATAACCTTTACCTAAATTATCTTGATTAAGATATATGCTATTTTCAACTGTAAAACGATAAGCTGACCTATATGAAAATTTGGTTAAATAAGCATACCCAATAATAGTATTATCTTTCTCCAAAACTAAATACGGTAGAGAATTATTAATAACCTCATCTACTCTTCTACTCATTTCTAAAACCGATGGCACTTCTTCCTCAAAAGTTGAGATAGAATTAAGCACATAATACGAGTATATATTATGTATAGCTGATATATCTTTATCTGTCACTCTTCTTATTATGACTTTTTCATCAGAATTAATAACCATAGATCGCCTATTTTACTATAAGTTTAGTAGTTCTTTTCGAAAGTGCTTTTTCATTTATTTCTATACCAAGTCCTGGAACATCTGGTGCTTCAAAATAGCCATTCACAGGCTGAGGATCTTGAATACAAAGCTCTCTATTAAAGTCTTTAAGAGCGTAAGTATGATGCTCATGAATTATAAAATTTGGAATAGCAGATTCCAAATGTAAGCTTGCTGCTGTTGCAATTGGACCACCACAGACATGAGCTTGTATTTTAACATCATACATATCTACATAGTCACAAATTTTCTTAGCTTCTGTTAAACCTCCACATAAACCAATATCTGGCTGTAAAATGTCTATAGTCTGCTTCTCTATATACTCTCGCACACCATGTCTTAGATATAACCTTTCACCAGCAGCTATGGGAACTCGAAGTTTATCTTTTAGAGGCTCATGTAACTTACTATTTAGATAATTAACCGGTTCCTCAAAATATAGACAATTAAAATCTTCTGCTATTTCACCTAGCTGTAACGCTGAAGTTAAACTAGGTAGACTATGGCATTCAAAGATAATATCACCATTTTCACCAAGCACATCACGAATAGCCTGCATTCTCTGACGAATCAATTTCAAATGATCTCTACGAAATGGTAATGTACAATCATAAAGAGTATCACCTTTGTGATCAAACATCATAGGATCAACTTTGATTGCATCATACCCTTCTGCTACAGCTTTCTCTGTAGCTTTTGCATAATCTTCTGGTTTAAATAATGTCTTACGCTCATATTCATCCCAATCAAACTGCAATTGACTAGCATATGTTCTAAGCTTTTTATTTGTCTTACCACCAAGTAGCTGGTATACAGGTACTCCTAGAGCTTTACCTTTAATATCCCATAGAGCTATATCAATAGCACTCATTGCTGCATATACAACTGGACCTCCTCCAAGTCCCCAAAAGCTCTCACGTAGCATTCTATCCCACAATCTTTCACTTTCGAATGGATCTGTACCTATTACCATCTCTTCAGCAAACTCTTTAATCATATTAGCTGCTGCTGAGTGCCCTAAGTCATAAGCAAGACCGGCTTCTCCAACTCCTGTAATACCCTCGTCTGTAATCACTTTTACAAATACTGGTGACCATGCTGGTCTTTTATCACAATATACATCAAATATTTCTACTGCTACTATTTTCATCATTTAAACCTTATTATTTTAATTATTAAAATAAATCTTCTGAGCTACATTTCTAAATACATTTTCTGATATCGTATCATTATTGATATATTTATGTAAAAAACTCTGCCAGAAATCATAATTATCTTTATGTGAAACTGGAAAGTTTGACCCATAACATAACTGTGTATCATGTATATTTTCAAAAATAAAATCTAATGCTTTATTAATGTGAGAAAAATCATTATTTAGTTCAAATCCTGATAGTTTAAAATTCCAGTTGCTATTTTGTTTACACTCATTTATAAGAATATACCAACTCTCTAAACTCTCTTTATCATTAAATATTGGCAGGCCAAAATGCTCTATTACCATAGTTACTTTAGAGTTATCTATTTTTTCTAAAATATTTAAAAACTGCTTTGGATACATTTGAGCCTCAAATACTAAATTATTTTGTTGTAGAATCTTTAGTTTATCTTCTAAATCATTTGGAATATCTTTAGTAAACGGACTATAGCTAGATTTATTAGTTTTCGCCATAATCTGACGAATACCTACAATATCTTTATATTTTCTTATAGCTGTAGTTTTTTTCTCAAAACTGTCAATGTCTAAAGTAAAATCTACAAAAGCTACCACCTTAATACTTTTATTTGCAAACTCTGATTTAAGCCATTTATACTCACATAAAGGATCAAAGATCTCACTATGGGCTTCTATATGTACAAAAGCATCCGCATTTAAGCCTTCTGGAGTCACTCGACTAGGAAAGTTTGTATTTTTAACCCAATCATTATAGCCATTTTTGAGATCCCAAAAGTGTATATGTGAGTCAATTATATTCATATCAATATGTACTTATCTTAATTTTAAAATACCTATTTAGATTATAAACATATTTATATTTTTTTGAAAAAGACTTTACAAAAATTATTTAGTGAAATATAATACACGAAAATTAAATCATATATTAATATTCATATTTAATGAGAGAGGAGAGAAATATGACTAGACAAGATATAGATAATGCACTTGCTAAATGGAAAGATGGTTTATTAGAAATATCTAAAACTTATAGGGAAGGAGGAGACTATAAGAAATTAGCTCATAATCTTATCAAAGATATATATGCTTATGATAATAGTAATGTTCTATTTAAACCTACTTTAGCTTCTAAAAAAATGTTTAGAGGCGATTTAGAAGGTGCAGTATCTTATTTTGTTGCTGGTAATGATAATTATAGTGAAGATAATGGTTTTGCAATAAATCCTTGGGCAGAACTAGAGTTTGAAAATGCTGGATACATTATCGAAGATAATATCGGTATTGTCATGGGTAACAAACATCTAACTCAAACAGATGGTACAAAAGTAGTAGCTAATTATACGATGGCATTTAAACCAAATAAAAAAGGTGAACTACAAATCGTACTTCACCATTCATCTTTACCGTATACTCCAGTATAATAAGAGAAGATAAAAGAAACTAAATATAATTTTTTACAATGAGTATAAAAAAAAATCATAACTGGACTTTTTTAACAAATCATTCACATGTGTTATGTCTCATTAATAGTAACCCAAACATCACTATTAGAGATATGGCTATCAAGGTTGGGATCACTGAAAGAGCAGTCCTAAATATACTTAGTGACCTAACCGAGACAGCCTACTTAACTGTTACAAAAGTAGGAAGAAATAATCATTATGAGATTAATAAAGATAAAAACTTACGTCATTCCATAGAAAACCACTGTACTATAGATGATTTCTTAGAGCCATTAGTTGCAAAAAAATCATAGCAATTATATTTTAAAAAGCTTAAGATTTATCAAATTATCACTTACATGTCCTAAGCAATGCTTGTACAAATCATAGACTCCATATTACCTATATTTATTATTATTTTTATTGGTTGGCTAACTGGCTATCTGAAAATAGTTGGTGAAAATGCTCATCAGACTTGTGCAAAAATTGTCACAGTATATGTATTCCCCGCATTATTATTTATGCAAACAGCAACAGCTAAACCAGATCAAATATTTGACTTGCATTGGATGTCTGCTTTTTTGATTTCTATTGCTATTATTTGGGCTATTTGTTTTAGCGCAAGTATATTTATTTTTAAAGAATCTAAGAAAAATAGTGTTATGCAAGCTATGATAAATACTTTTACAGATATGGGTGGTATGGGGATTCCATTCTTTATGAGTATAATAGGCTCCGCAGCTCTTATATCTGTGGCTAAAGCTAATTTTGTAATATCTCTAACGCTTATCCCACTGACTATATTTTTATTAGAACTTTATTCAGGATCTAGAGAATCTAAAAAAGGTATTATACTTTATGCTCTATCTCACTCACTTAGAAAACCCATGTTCTTAGCTGTTGTATTTGGTGCTATTATTAGTCTCTTACATTTATATACAATGATACCAAAGCCAATTACAGACTCTATAGATCATGCCTCAAAAGCTTGCGTATTTATGTCGCTATTTACAGTTGGTCTAGCTCTATATGGAATTAGACTTCATTTAAGTAAGATGTTTATTTTTAATATAATAATGAAAAGCTTAGTTAGTGGTTTTATAGCTTGGGGAGTTGTTATCCTATTTGGTATCTCTGGAGATTCTGCTAAAGAGCTAGTTTATCTAGTAGCTATGCCTACAGCAACTATAGCTACTATATTTGCCCTACAATGGCGCGCAATTCCTGATGAAGCAACTAGTCTATATCTCGTATCAACAGTTCTATCTATAATTACATTACCAATGTGGATGTTTATATTAGGCTAAAATTATTTAATCTCACTAATAAATCTTGGAAAATATCTCTGTAAAACATAATGTAAAATACCCATAAATGCATGAGCATAAATATATATCTCTACAGGGTCGACTAATGTCTTATGTATTTCTTCTAAATCATGCATATAAGGTGACTGCCAGTTCCAAGCTGTAAACCAAAAGAAACCTGAAATCCAAGCTATAGATAATGCAAGTAATCCTAGACCTTGTACTATTGCAGCAAGACTACCACTTCTTGAATTTGGTAGTTTTAGTTTGCGCAACTCTGATATATCTACTTTTATAGCTGAGTAGTCATTATATAAATATGGAAAATAATAACGTAACCCTCTTTTATCAAGAGACATAATAACCAAAAGTACACTTAAAGCTGATAATGATAATCCGCAGAACATATGTATATATGCCCAAGTATTAAGCCCAAATTTAACATGCATGAAGTTACTATCTATAATTTGAAAAATAACTGCCATACCTACAATAATATGTAGTATACGAAAATTTTTATCTTGTGACTGGCCTAAATATTCCCAGAACGATTTTATAAAAGAATATGGTTTTTTTAAAAGTTTCATTTTACTTACTCACTATCACCCATAGCATTTTCAACTAGATTATTATCAAGCTCTTTTTTAGGTTTTATATTTGATATTACTTTTAGTTTTTCAACTTGACCAATTAAATTTCCACGACCTGTTTTTAACTTACTAAAAGCATTCTCATAAGATTTATTAGCATCAGTTATAGATTTACCAACTTTTTCTAGATCATCAACAAATCCTACGAACTTCTTATATAGCTCTTCTGCCCTACTATATATATCTGTAATACTCTGAGCTTGCTTTTCATAACGCCAAGTATTCTCAACTGCTCTTAATGCTACTAGTAAAGTTGTAGGACTGACTAAGATTATCTTTTGCTTAAATGCTTCATCATAAAGATTAGTATCATTATCCAAAGCTAGAAGCAAAGCGCCCTCTACAGGTATAAACATAAATATAAAATCTAATGAATTTATACCTTTTAAATTCTCATAATTTTTATTTGCAAGACCTTTGATATGCTCACGAATAGATCTTATATGAGCTTTTAGATAGGCTTGTTTTTGCTCTTCATCTGCAGCCATATAGTCATTGTATGCAAATAACGAAGTCTTAGCATCTATAATTATATCTCTATTATCAGGTAACTTAACAACCACATCGGGACGATATGCTTTACCTTCATCATCTGTAGTATGCTTTTCACGAAAATATTCAAAACCTTCTCTAAGACCAGATTTCTCAAGAACATTCTCAAGCACCATTTCACCCCAGATACCTTGTTGTTTTGTACTACTTCTAAGAGCATTAGTTAGGTTATGAGCCTCAGTAGTCATCTTTTGATTTAACTCTTTGAGAGTTTTTAACTCATTCTGTAGAGCTCCTCTAGCAGTAGATTCTTTATCATAAACATCTTCTACTTTCTGCTTAAAATCTTTTAACTGTTCACGCACAGGATTTAAAACACTATTTAAGCTTTCTTGATTACGCTCATTAAGCTTTTTTGAATTATCTTCAAAGATTTTACTAGCTAAATTCTCAAACTCAGTTTTTAGTTTAACTTCACTATTTTGTAATAGCTCTAACTTATCTTGCATAGCAGTATTTTGCTCTTTAAGCTGAGTTTCAAGCATTGATACTTGAGATCTATAATTTTTTATCTCTTCGATATAGCTATAAGATTTTTCTCTTTCTTCTTTAAGTTCTTGCTTTAACTCATCTATGCGTAGAGTATTATCTTGTTTTAACTCAGAATTTTTTTGTTTTTCCTGAGCTAAAAGTGTATCAAAAGTGACATTTTTTCCACGTAACTCAACTAGCTCATTCTGAGTTAAATCTTTATATTGCTCATAAGTTTGACGGATAGCCTCGACTTGTTTTGACTTCTTGCTCCACAACAAATAAAATATTACAACAAAAGCCACAATTAACACTATTAGTGCTATTAGAAAAATCATTTATTCCCTTATTAAATTTAAACTTAAAATGTATCTTTGATAATTTTATATCTTACTAACAATTAAATATATAGAACTTAATGAAACTTTTAAGATTTAGTGGTGATGAATTTTTCTTTAGGTAAAATTATAAAGACTAATGAAAATATAGCTAGTGTAACAGGGATAGCATACATAGCATTTTTCATAACAGGTAGACTAAGCTGATTTGTAATATCTGATGTTTGTAAGCTGATTATTAAACCAATTAATATTTGCATTATTGGTCCTCCACCCATATTTAATGTATTAGCTGAACCTTGCACGGATGCCTTTGGAAATTTATTAAACTTACGTCCAAGAAATGCAAAAATCATCGTATTTGCATTTGTAATAGCACCTATTAAAAATAAAATAGATATAAGAATAATCTCTGAAGTAAATGTCCCATTTATTAAAATTATAAATAGTCCAACCGTTACAAAACCACACATAACTAATAAGTTTTTAATATTTACTAACTTATCACTTAACCAACCAAAAAATATAGCTCCAAACAATCCACCTACCGTAATTATAGAAACAAGATATGCTGCTTGAGTTGGATCAATATGATAAGCTTTTTGTAAATAACTAGGACCCCATAAAGCTAAAAATGCTGTTTGAGGCGTACTTAAACACCCCATAAATATAGCTACAATCCAAAATAATGGTGACTTTATTAAACATTTAAGGTCTTTTAGAATATTATATAAGGTTTTTCCCTTAGCTAAACTTTTTGCTTCTCGACAAAACATAGTCCAAATAAGCATCAAAACTATGCCAAATGCTGCTGCGAATATATATGTTTCTCGCCAATTTCCAAGATAGTTTGTAAACTGCAACCATGGTCCTTGGCCTATTAATGCCCCTATCATTGCCATTAGCATAGTTACACCAATGAGAGTTCCTGAATACTTGACATTCTCAACAGATAAAGCAAATATTCCAATTATCGCAAAAGCAGAGCCAATTCCCATAAAAATTCGAGCAATTATTAATACTTCTAAATTAGGAGCTAAAGCAAACATTAACGAACTTATAGCTAAAATACTTATAGCTACTATCCATGTTTTATATAAGCCAAAACGATCAATTAAAATACTCGCTGGAATCATTAAACCAATATATGCAAAATAATAAGCTGATGATAGCGATGCTAAATGATTAGCTGATAAATGATATTGATTCTGTAGATTAATTAAAATAACACTATCGGATAGTCTAAGAGCATACTCATAAATCACATATATCCAACCAATCAGAAAATATCTCACTTTTATGTGCTCTTTTATTATTAACGCTTAGACTTAATAGATCCTTGTAAAGCTTTACGAATAGCTTCCGCTGGCGTTTTAGCATCTCCAATAGAACCTCGAATCATTTTTTCAGCATCCTTTTGCTTATATCCTAAGGCTAATAATGCATCTACAGACTCATTAAATATAGAGTTTGATATAGCTGCTGGTGTTAGAGCCTTATCAGAGTGTGATTCTGAATTACTTATACTAGAATCACCAGAATCCCCATAAATCTCATTAGCCATTTTTAACAATTTATCATATATTTCTACGACTAATCGCTCAGCAGTTTTTTTACCAATACCAGGTACTGTAGCTAATAGCCCATAATCTTTATTTTCAATACAGTGCAAAAGAGTTTTAGAGTCCATACCTGATAAAATAGCTAGAGCAGTTCTAGCCCCTATACCACTTACTTTAATTAGCTCCTGGAAAACTTTCTTATCAACTTTTGATTTAAAACCATATAATTGCTGAGCATCCTCTCTAACTACAAAATGCGTGTACAAACTTATAGTAGCTCCAGTCTCACTTAATGAATAAAAAGTAGTCATAGGTACAAAAACCTCATACCCTAAACCATTTACATCAATCAATAAAGCTGTAGGATCTTTCTCAATCAATACACCTTTTATAAAACTTATCATCGATAATATTCCTTAGCTCTTTTGAACTGTTGATAATTTAAAGCTTATTATTAATGAAATTAAAAAAGCTATTGGAAGAATAATTAATGCCTTTGATATATCTAAATTAAAGCTATGAACTAATAGACCAACAATAATTGGTACGACAAAACCTGATAACATTACTACAGTATTATTAATCCCAAAAAATATTGATTTTGGCTTATCAGCTCTATAGCTAGCAATAACTGTAAATGAAAGTGTTTGTCCAGCTGCTGCACAACCAATCAAAAATAATAAAACCATACTCATAGTCTCATTTAATTGTAATATTAATAATAAAGAGACACAGATTAATCCAAGTAATGAAACTACTGCTAAGATATTTATTTTATATTTAAATTTATCGTACATCAGGCCGAAAATAGGACTCCCAATACCAAGTCCTAACCAAAGAAAAGCAATCGTATATGAAGCTTGCGTTATATTGAATCCTTTGCTTTCAAGTAAACTTACACCCCAAATAGCTCCTAAAGTAGGTATAGTACAATAAACAAAGAATGCATATAGATAGACAGTCATTAGTTTTTTATTTAAAAGATTATTCTTTATATCACTAGTGAGTTCATTATCACTTAATGCTTGATTATTTTTTGGCCCCTCTTTAACAATAAGCAAAATTAAAACAGCCAGTATAACTCCTATAATCGCAGAGATAAATATAACCAATCTCCAGCTATTTAAATAACTCACAAAAAATAGCAACGGCCCACCTGCTAAAATTGGACCCATTGTACCTAATATCTGCGTTGAGCCAGAAAGAATTCCCATATATCGCATAGGAAACCATTGCGTTGATATTATCAATAAACCCAAAAATCCAAAAGCTGCACCTAACCCCATTAAACTTCTAGCAAAAACTGCTACACTTAAACTAGAAGTAATTGAGAAAAGTAAAGCTCCTAATGAGCATACTATAACTGCAAAGAATAATGATTTTTTGATCCCGAATTTATCAAATATAAACCCTACAGGAACTTGTAATAGCGAATAAAATAAATAAAATGCTCCACCAAATATAGAAAGAGTAAATGCTGTTGCATGGAAGTCATCAACAATATACTGATGCAAAGAATTTGGAAATACTCTTAAGAAAAACTCATAAAAGAAAAACATAGCACCAATAAGCCATATAGAGCAAGCTCTAAGATAATACTTTGAATTCATAAATAAACTAATTTTTATTTTGATAATGCCATTATAAGCACTGGAAAGTATATAAACAAATATTTTGTTTATTATTTATTTTTGTATTAATTATAAAAAAACTTTTTGATTTCTTTTAACCCATTTTTTAGTTTTTTCAGGTACTTCTCTATGATTAAACATCTGCTCAAAAAAATTTATTTTTAAACTATCTTCATTGCCAAACATTTCATCTAATAACTGTCCGAACTGCTCTGCTACAAGACTATCTTGCTTATTCTCTAAACCAATAAATATGCTTTTTAATCTAGTTGTAAAGTAAGCTTGCATAGCTTTATCTATCCAGCTGACGACTTCTTCAGAAGTTACACTACTTTCAAACTTTCCAGTCATAAAACCTTTATTCCATAAGGTATGTTTTAAGCCCGCATACTTCCTACCATAAAGATTATAAACAGCTGCATGAATTTTCTCTCCCATCTTAATACCATACTCGCTATACGGATCTTTATCTAAATTTAGACTGACTTCTTCACAAAGAGTTTTCCACCTTTTGTTAAAAACTTCTTCTGTTATTTTTCTCTCTTGCTTTAACTGATTATATTGCTGCTTTTCTAAATCATTTAAAATCTCTTCAAGAGAGTTTTCATAAATTCCTGACATATTAGACTCCTTAATCATATTAAACACTTTATTTATATCAAAAGGTTTTAAATCATCTTGCTCTATAAATTTAGAGAGTATAGTTATTAACTCTTCAAGCTGATCTTTTTGTTTTTTTAAAGTTTTCAATTGCAGTAAGAAACTCTCTTTAATATCTAACTTCTTATCTAAAATCTGTTTTATTTGCTTCAAATTAAAACCAAATGTTTTTAGGACTATTATATTTTGAAGTTTTAATAGATCTTTTTCCGTATAAATCCTATAACCACTTAAATTTCGTATAGGAACTAGCAAACCTAAATTATCATAATGATGTAAAGTCTTAATAGATACGCCTGTTAGCTTGCTAATTTCTTTTGTATACCACTGCATAAAAACCCTTCTTTTTTTGATATATCGAAATGTTAAAGTATCACCAAAGGTTAGGGTCAAGCTTTTATTTTGAAATTTATTTAATTCTTTTCTGAGCTACTCTGCTTGCCCCAGAGATTTTTGCTAAAGATCGACTACTATGGTAATGGCATATTGCTATAGCTAAAGCATCTGCTGCATCTTCTGGTGGTTTTTTACTTAGACCTAATAAAGACTGTACCATATGCTGAACTTGAGATTTAGCAGCGCCTCCAGTCCCAACAACAGCCTGCTTTATTTGTTTTGCAGAGTATTCACTAACCTCTAAATTATTAATTGCTAGAGTACACATCGCCACACCTCTAGCTTGACCTAGTTTGATAGCTCCCATAGGGTTTTGAAACATAAAAATTTGTTCTATTGCTGATTCAGTTGGCGCATATATATTTATAACTTCTGTTATACCATCTGCAATCTGTCTAAGTCTTTTAGCCGTCGCAGTTTCTGTAATACGAATACATCCACTAGCAACATAATATATTTTATTAGCTTGAACTTTTATAACCCCAAAACCTGTTATTCTTGAGCCTGGATCTATTCCTAAAATAACCATCTTCTTTTTTTTAGAGTTTCTTATAATATAACTAGAAAAATTTTATTATAGATAATATCTAATAGATATAAAAACTATCAATTATTTAATAGTTTAAATTACCCAAGCTGTTCCATTAGCTCTTGAGTAAAGTTAGCATTAGAATAAACATTTTGAACATCATCAAGATCTTCTAATTTATCAATTAGATTCATCACCTTTTCAGCAGTTTCAACATCCAACTCTGCTTTTGTTTCAGCATCAAAAGTAACTTCTGCACTTTCAGAATTAAAACCTTTTGCTATTAGAGCTTCTTGAACATCTGAGAAATCTTGAGGATCTGTAATCACATCAATACTACCATCTTCATGAGTAATCACATCCTCAGCACCTACTTCTAGTGCCACTTCCATAAGTTCATCTTCATTAACTCCTGGAGCAAAAGATATAATACCTCTTTTAGTAAACATATATGCTACTGAACCATCTGTACCTAGATTACCACCACTTTTTGTAAAAGCATGACGAACCTCACCAACTGTACGATTACGATTATCTGTCATACAGTCAACCATAATAGCTACGCCATTTGGTCCATACCCCTCATAGCGTACTTCTTCAACATTAGCACTATCGTCACCACCAGCACCTTTAAGTATCGCACGTTCAATCGTGTCCTTACTCATATTATTTGCTAATGCTGTAGCAACAGCTGCTCTTAATCTTGGATTAGAATCTTTATCACTACCTCCAAGTCTTGCAGCAACTGTAATCTCCCTAATTAACTTAGTAAAGATCTTACCGCGCTTTGCATCTTCTTTTGCTTTTTTATGCTTAATATTAGCCCATTTACTATGACCTGCCATTTTTACACCTTCGTTTAAATATAACTAACAACTTTTTCAACTAATTTTTCAATTCCTTGCGATGCTTCCAAGATATTCTTAGCACACATATAAGCAGGAGTTGATACTACTTTAACACCTTCATCCACACAAATATCTGTAGCATCCATGATTACAGCTTCAGCTCCTTTTTTCTCTAATATAGCTGAAGTATTTGGATCTGTACCAACTGTTGCTTTTGTACCTTCTGGATATACTAAAGGTATCATCAATGGAGCTATACAAATATAGCCAGCTGGTTTATCTGCCAAATAAAATGCCCTTGCAAAAGTCAAAACTTCTTCATCCATTTTATAAGTTTCATCACCTACAAAAGCAAAATCCATAATATTTTTTGCAGCTCCAAATCCTCCAGGGAAAATCACTGCATCATAATCATCACTATCAGCTTCTGCTATATCTATAACATTTCCTCTTGTTATACGAGCAGACTCTTCTAGTATGTTACGCGCAGATGCTTTATTATCAACAGATTGATGTAAATGATTAATTACATGTTTTTGATCTTTATTTAAAGCTACACCTTGCCACTCTAAACCATTTTTCTCTAAAGCTAATATAGTCAATACAGTTTCGTATATTTCTGAACCATCAAGATATCCACATCCAGATAATACTACCGCTACTTTTGCCATTTTATTTCACCTTTATTTTTTGATTTTACAAATCGAGATTATTTCTTTTAAAAACTCTATCGGCTCTATAACTTGATCTAACCATTGGACCAGATGCTACTTCTAAGAATCCTTTCTCTAGACCAATTTTACGATATTCTTCAAATTGCTGTGGAGTTACAAATCTTTCTACACTTAAATGATGTCTCGTTGGCTGCATATATTGTCCAAGAGTAATAATATCTACTCCAGCCTCTCTAGCATCATCCATTGTTTGATAGATTTCTTCATCAGTTTCTCCAAGTCCAACCATGATACTAGTTTTAGTTAAGACATTTGGAGCTTTTTCTTTAACATATTTTAGAAAATCTAAAGTTTGTCTATAACCTGCCCTAGGATCGCGTACTGGATGAGTCAGACGCTCAACAGTTTCGATATTTTGAGCTATTACATCAACTTTAGTATTAATAATCTTATCAACATTTTGCTTAACTCCTGCAAAATCTGGAGTCAAAGCTTCCACTTTAATATTTTCATCAACATTTTTTATAGCTGTAATAGTCTCTGCATAATGTCCAGCACCACCATCTTCTAAGTCATCTCTATCTACAGATGTAAGTACAACATACTCTAAATTCATTAATCTAACACTTTCTGCTGTATTTTTAGGCTCATCTTTATCAAGCCATCCTTTAGGATTACCTGTATCTACAGAGCAAAATTTACACGCTCTAGTACACACAGCCCCCATTAACATAATTGTTGCTGTACCATGCGACCAACACTCGTTTATATTAGGACATCTTGCCTCTTCACAAACAGTGGCTAGTTTATGCTTTTTTGTAATAGATTTTACTTTTTGATATTCTTTAGAATCTTGTCTTTGTACTTTTAGCCACTCAGGCTTGCGTATTTGTACAGAGTTTTCTTTTTTATTTCTAATGCCATCTTTTACAGCATGAAAACCATGGTCAGTTGTATACTTATTACCACTTTCAACTTTTACTTTTATACTAGATATTTCTTTCATAATACTTACAGAATATTTGCTGAGAATATAATTTTTAGTACATTATAAAATAATAAACACTAATTATAAATATCTAGTTTTAGATTATATTATTTATAAATAATTATTAAGCAATAAATTTGAAGATGTTACAAAAAATCTTTACACTCTAATAGAATATGAAAAAACAACATGAGGATAACTATGCTATCAAAGAAACTATTAGGTGCTTTAAATGATCAATTTAATTATGAATTAGAATCTGCAAATATTTATTTAGCTATGGCTGGCTATACAGCAGACCTTGGCTTAGGAGGTTTTACAAACTGGTTTATGGCTCAATATGAAGAAGAACTTTTTCATGCTAAGAAAATCATGAAATTTATTAATGATAAAAATGGTCGTATTGAAGTCAAGCCTGTAGCAGCTCCACAAAATCATTTTAATTCTCTACTTGAAGTTTTTGAGGCGACTCTAAAACATGAGCAAGAAGTAAGTACTAAATTTTATGATCTTATGGATATAGCACTAGAAGAAAAAGAACACTCTACTAAAAGCTTCTTACAATGGTTTATTGATGAGCAAGTTGAAGAAGAAGTTACTGTTGGAGATATGATAAACAAAATTAAACTTGTTAAAGATAGTGGCCTATATTTATTAGACCAAGAAGCTGCTAAGAGAAATTTCAATGCTCCTTCTTTAAGTTAATCCATTATACAAAATCTATATTTCTTGCCTTCATATATTTTATCATTGCAAATGTTACAAAACATATAAAGATTCCAATTACTAATACTGTAGCTCCCATATTTAAAAAGTAATTTTGATATATTGTAGCACTTGCAAGAGTCGATACGCCATCTTTAGGTAAAGCAACAACTTGGTTTACTAAACCTGTAATAGAGTTTGATAATGAGCATGCTATATACCATGCCCCCATTGCAAAGCCCATAGTTTTAGAATCACAATATATTCCAATCATACTTAAACCAACAGCGCTTACAAATAATTCTGCTATTGAAAGTAAGACAAATGTAAGTCCAATATAATTACCATTTATAATACCTATTGAGGTATTTAAAAAAGCATAATATAGAACTAGTAGTGAAATTGCTGATAATAAAACTCCTACAGCAAATTGATACGGTATATAAAATCTCGGTATGAGAGGATAAATTTTAATTAATGCCATTCCACCAAAAATTATAATAATCGGATTTATTAAGTTATAACTTGCTGGTTTTACTGTTAATCCTAATAGATTTAAATCAGAGTTATTCTTAGCTAAAAGGATTAACGTCGAACCCATTTGATTATAAACAACAAAGAATACTACTGCTATTACAATTAGAAATAGTCCAATTATTTGCTTAATTCTTACCTCAGCTTTTAACCCAGTTACGGTTCTTAATAAGAAAGCTAACAAACAAATAATACTAATAGTGCCTAATATAACATTAGCCTGATTTGGAATTTGATAAAATATAAGAGTTAATACATAAGCTACTACTAGATATGAGACTACTATAAGTTTTGATTTATATGGCATAGATTCTTTATCAATTTTATCGACAACATTATCATACATTTCAAAACGATAATAAAAGTTTAGCGCTGCTATAGTCTTCCCAACAAAAACTATTGCTAAAATTGCTAAAGCTCCATATTTATAGCCTATCAATATCGGTGAAACAGTAAACGCTATTAAACTTCCTAAGTTTATCGCAATATAAAATGAAGTCATAGCTCCTTTAGCTGCTTTAAAATCTGTACTATATATTTTAGATACCATGCCTGAAGATGTCCCTAAAAATAAAGATGAACTAGCAGGAATTAAAGCATAAGAAAATATAAAAAACTCATTAGTATATTGAACAAAAAAACCACTTATAAAAATAAGCAAATAGCTAAAAGCCATAAGTAAGCTACCTAGTAGTATTGCTCTTCTTAGGCCTAAATACCTATCCGCTATATACCCACCTATCATCAAAATAGCATATCCCATAGCTTGACTAACCCCTTGGAATGAGTAGGCTTGATGTTCAGAAAAGCCTAAACCATAATGAGCCGTTGACTTAGTTAGATATAAAATTAATATAGATATAAGGCTATAAGTTGCAAACTGGCCCCAAAATGTAATAGCCGCGATTGTAAAGCTTTGCTTAGATTTTAGATCTTTAAACATTGTGTTTCCTAATGATAATAAATTTTATACTAATCTTTTTTTATAGAGAAATAAAATATAAATTAATATATTAGCTATTTTTTTAACTTCTCATTGTTATGTTTATCTAATTTCAATAAATGATATAATTAGTAAAAATATAAAAACCATACAAATAATTCACTATGAAAATATATTTGTACCATCACTGCCCCTTTTGTATAAAAGTAAGATTAGTTGCTGATTTAAGTAAACTAAATTATGAAATTATATTCCTAGCAAATGATGATGAAAAAGCACATATTGATAGAATTGGATCTAAACAAGTACCTTTCTTAGAAAAAAATGATGGTAGTTTTATCAAAGAAAGTGATGAAATATGTAAATATATAGCTAAACTACAAAATTTTAAAATAGACGAATCAACTATAGATAGCATCGTAAAAGAATATGTTGCTGATTTAGCTCCTCATTATCGTAGGGTCGTATATCCTCGTATACCTCATCATCCAGCTAATGAATGTGACTTTCCAACACAAAGTGCTAAAGATTATTTTATAAACAAAAAATCTCAATATATTGGCAACATGGATTCTCTACTAAAAAATCCTCCTTATGATTCAATCAAAGCCATAAATGCGTTATTAGAGAAAATCAATCCTTATATAAAAAGTCCTTTTATTAATGGTGAAAAATTTTCTTGGGATGATATCAATATTTTTCCAATATTTTTCATTTTAACAATGTCAAAAGGACTTATTGAAATACCTAGCAATATAGCTAATTATATAAAAGATATAGAAAGTAAAACAAACATAGAATTATATTAATATGATTATATCAGTAGACTCGATTGATAAAGTATTACCACAAACTCAATGTCAGAAATGCACTTATGAAGATTGTTATAGCTATGCAAAAGCCATAACAAATGGTGAAAAACATAATAAATGTATCACTGGTGGACAAAAAACTTTAAAAGAACTATCTAAACTATTAAATAAACCCGAAATACCTCTTGATATTTCATTGGGACAGGAAAAACCTCGTGCTATTGCAAAAATTGATGAATCAATGTGCATCGGCTGTATGAAGTGTATATTGGCTTGTCCTGTTGATGCAATATCTGGAACAAAGAAATTGATGCATACAGTTATCGAATCAGAATGCACAGGTTGTGAACTTTGTATTGAACCATGTCCTATGGACTGTATCTCTCTAGTAGATATTACAGAAGAAAGACAACCAGTAAATCTATCTGATGATGAGTATGAAACTCAAAAAGATTATTATCGTGATAGATATGAATTCCATAAACAACGAGTTGAACAATCAAAATCTAAGCAGCGCGATGTTTATAAAAATATTGCTACAGCTCAAGAAATGGATAAAAAAGCATATATAGCTGCTTCATTAACTAAATTTAGAAATAAAAAGAAAAAACCTAGCATCAATGAATAAGCAAAAAAGAATCCAAATCTTTGAGACTTGGAAACAAAATGATCCTAATCCAACTACAGAGCTTGAATATACTAGTAATTTCGAACTTTTAATAGCTGTAATTTTATCTGCACAAGCTACAGATGTTAGTGTTAATAAAGCAACTGAAGTTTTATATAAAGTTGCTAATACTCCTGAGCAGATATATGCTTTAGGAGAGCAAAAATTAGAAAAATATATAAAATCAATTGGACTTTATAAAACTAAGGCTAAAAATGTCATAGCTACATGCAAAGACTTGATTGAAAAGTTTAATAGTCAAGTTCCTGATAATTTTGATGATTTGATTTCCCTAGCAGGTGTTGGTAGAAAAACTGCGAATGTAGTTTTAAATACTGCCTTTGGGAAACCCACTATGGCAGTTGATACACATATTTTTAGATTAGCTAACCGTATCCCTCTGGCTAAAGGAAAAAATGTTAATGAAGTTGAGAAAAAACTTCTGCGGGTCATACCTAAAGAATATCTTCAAGATGCTCATCATTGGATAATATTACATGGCAGGTATATATGTACTGCTCAGAAACCAAAATGTAGAAATTGTATTATCTATGACTACTGTGAATTTAAAGATAAGGAAAAATACTTATGATTTTTTCTCAAGATAGACTTCAACTACGTAAACTTTTTATAGATAGCTGGAGTAAGTTTCAAAATAAACAATCTTTAACAGCAATCGAAGAGCAAATTGCTAGAATTATAGAACTACATCCAGAATATCAAAAACAGATTACTATAGATAATATAGACAGAGATTACTCTCCTGAAATGGGGCAAATAAACCCTTTTCTACATATAAGCCTACATCTAGCTATAATAGAGCAAGTTCAGACCAATCGCCCATTTGGTATAAATGAAACTTATTACAAACTAGTTAACAAATATAAGAATGATGAGCATAAAGTCCATCATATTATGATAGACTATTTAGCTGAAGAGATGTGGAAATCTCAAAAATATAATACTCTCCCTGATGAGAATGAATATTTATTAAAACTGCAAGAGTTACTACTTAAATAATATGAGAAAAAACATAAACATATCAAAAGTAAATATCCATTTCAAACAACCTAGAGGTTTACATATTATTGCTTTTATGGTTTTTTGTTTATGTTTAGCTATAGCTCCATCTATAACTGTTATGAGCCAATACGGTAAAATAGATTTATTCTATAATCGTGATGATCATCTTTTTGTAATATTTTTTGCAGGTATTTTTGGTTGTATTAGTAACTACTTTTTTGGATCAACTAAGTCAATAATTCATGGCTTACAATTTACAATTATTGCCGTTGCATTATCTTTAGTTAATAATATGCTTCTTTTTAGCTGTGCTGCTTTATGGATTGGAATTGCTACAGTTATTGTAAATCTCATGTTTAACTTAAGCTCTTTTTATCTAAAAACTGATTTACGTCGTTTATATGGCTTTATTGGAATATATTCAAGTGCACTACTAGGTATTGCTGTAGGTATTGCAATATATTTTCTAATTTTTAAAAATCTTTTTTATTTTAAAATATTCTACTTAGCCGTAATTATATTTTTATTAGTATTTTTCTTAAAAAATAGTTATAGATTAAATACATCACTAACAAACCAAACTGAAAGAATTAATATTAGCTTTTATGGTGTTCTTACTATATTTTTTATATTCTCGCTTATTCTTTTCTATTTATTTTTAAACTTAAATGTTTTTAGTAGCTTTAATCTAATCGTACTACCCTTATCACTGATATATTTACATATACTAACAATCACAAATAATAAAGAAAATGGTGCTCAACTCCTTAAATATATTTATTTTAGTTTAGCTCTTATTATTGTAAATAAAGTAATCTACCTTAATTTCTTAAAATATGAAAATGCTATAAATGCTATAAATTCTATAAATCCTGCATATTTAAACTCTTCAACAAGCACTCTGTTATTCCTTATAGCTGGGTATATTATGTGTCTTTTAATCTATGCAGGCTGGAGATTCAATCTTATTACATTAAAAATTGAGTCTATAATTAACACGAAACTAATTAAATCGATGTTATATATAGAATTTATTAGAGTTTTTATGATTACTATTGGTATTTTTTCTGCTAATGCATTGATTAGTAATCTTATGCTTATTTTTGCAACGTTATTAGCTTTAGTATTAAATGTTTTAATAATTCCTGTTTATTTTTCTCTTGGTAAAATATTAGCTGGTGGTAAAAATGAAACTGTTACTACTACTCTTTTATATCTAATATTTTCTTCATTAATATTCGTATCATTCTTATATGATATTTATATTAGTTTGTAAAATAAATTACTTGAAAAATTCTCATTAGATGTCATATTTAAGGATATAGTTTTATGGTATAATCATTCACTGATTAGATTTTATTTACATTATATAATACAAATTCAGAAGGAGAAAAAATGAATAATTTTGAAAACAACACTCGAGTAATAGATTCTCTATCGCAAGAGTCTGCTCTGAGAGCAAATAAAGTTCTTAGAAACACATACTGGTTACTATCAATGACTTTGTTATTTAGTGCTTTTACAGCATTCGTTTCTATGCACACTGGCGCGGCAATCATGAATCCTATTCTAATGTTAGTTGTTTATATAGGACTATTATTTGGTATTAATGCAACAAAAAACTCTCCTTGGGGTATCGTTTTAACTTTTGCATTAACAGGATTACTAGGATATTCACTAGGTCCAATATTGAACTTATATATCCAACAGTTTAAAAATGGTGCTGAATTAATAATGATGGCATTTGGTACTACTGGACTTATATTTTTAGGTTTATCTGCAATATCTATGAGCCCAGCTAGAAACTTCAATAGAGTTGGTTCATTCTGTGCTATAGGCGCGATTGTGGCTATTGTGGCTTTAGTATTAAATATTTTCTTACAAATACCTGCTTTAGGATTTGTGATATCACTAGTATTTGCATTTATCTCTGGTGGATTTATCTTATGGCAAACAAATGCTATTGTTAGAGGTGAGGAAACTAATTACATCTTAGCTACTGTAAACATTTATGTTTCACTATTTAATATCTTTGTAACTCTATTACAAATCTTTGGTGCTGTAGCTGGCGATAGAGACTAATTTATATTATCATTTATCTTATAATTTTTTAATCTAACATTTTCTAATGCTCAATAATCAAATATCTGCAAAAGATACTATTGTATCTAATGCTTATGGATCATCTTTTAGTATTTTATTTAATGAGTATCTAAAACAAAATAGTCAATTTAATCTAATAGTTACTGAAGATTCTCAACAAGCTCATAAAATATATAAAGAACTAAGATATCTAAATACTGAAAATTCAAACTTAGAAATACTATTTTTTCCTAATTTAGAAATACTTCCTTATGATAGATTCTCAGCAGCTATAGATATCATATCTAGACGCCAAGAAATATTACATAAATTAACCCAAAATTCTAGAAATACTCTCATTGTCACTAGTATATCAAATACTTTAAGAAAACTTGCTCCAGCTAAATTTATAAAAGAGCATAGCCTTATACTTAAAGCCGGTCAGACATTGGATATAACTAAACAAAAGATACTGCTAACTGAAGCTGGATACACTCTAGTAAACAACGTCTTTGAAAAAGGTGAGTTTAGTATTCGTGGTAGTATTATCGATATATTTCCAGTCGGTTCAAAAATAGCTTATAGAATAGATCTATTTGATGATGAAATCGATAGCATTAAAGAACTTGATACAGAGACCCAACGTTCTGGTAAAGAGTTAAAATCTATTAATATAATGCCTTCTCATGAATTTATTTATAATAATCAAAATATGAATCTAGCTTTAGAAAAACTAGAGTTATTCTGTGGTGAAAAAGCTCTTAATTCAACAATTGCAACCTATATAGAAAACAATGAATATTTTAGTGGTATAGAGTTTTATTTACCTTTATTTTATACAAAACTTACAAGTATTTTTTATTATCTACCTAATGCTACAAATATTCACCTTGTTGATAATATTAATAACTCTATTGAAGCTTTTATAGAAGAGGCTAAGTTTAGGTACAATGAGCTTAAGCACGATATTGATAGACCTATACTTCCATATCAAGAGCTGTTTTATTCACAAAAAGAAATCAAAGATACTTATGAGCAGTTTAATAATACCAGATGGTTTCAAGAAGCAAAATCTAAATCAAAAACCCTAAAAGTAAAGCATTTAGATAAAGTATCTGCAAATTACAAACTAGCAAATCCATTTAGAGATTTACAGCAACTTTTAGATAAATCTGAATTTAAAAAAGTAATTTTTTCTACTGATTCAAATGGTCGTGCTGAAGTTCTTTTGGAACACCTAAACAAGCTAAAATTAAATATACAAATTGCTAAAAACTTCGATGATGCTCTTAAACTTAAAGATAAATTTTGCTTAATTGTTTCACC
This sequence comes from Francisella sp. 19S2-4, assembly GCF_036281795.1. Taxonomy (NCBI): domain Bacteria; kingdom Pseudomonadati; phylum Pseudomonadota; class Gammaproteobacteria; order Thiotrichales; family Francisellaceae; genus Francisella; species Francisella sp. 19S2-4. The sequence continues at coordinate 6,751 of NZ_JAWUZH010000010.1, read as the reverse complement.
TTTTCAAGAAGGCGTAATAATAGATGATAAGATTGCATTAATTACAGAAGTAGACTTATTTCCAGAGCATATTCAAAATACTGTCAAAATATCAGAGCATGATCATCACCCTACCGTTGATCTAAAAGATCTAACTGACCTAAAACCTGGTATGCATGTTGTACATATTGATCATGGTATTGGTAGATATGAAGGTTTAGAAAGTATTGAACTTAATGGTAAAAAAGATGAGTTTATATTACTTCTTTATGCAAATGATGCCAAAATTTATGTCCCAATAACATCATTAAATTTAATCTCTATTTATAATTCATCTCTGACCGAGAAAATAGCTTTAAATAAGCTTGGTTCAGATAAGTGGAAAAAGCAAAAAGAAAAAACTATCAAAAAAATTATTGATGTCGCAGCTAATCTTCTAGAAATATATGCTAAAAGAGAAATGCGTCAAGGTTTTAGTAACTCACTAGATGAAGAAGATTATCTAAGATTTTGTGCTGATTTTCCTTATGAAGAAACTCCTGACCAACTTTTGGCAATTAATGATGTTTTTAAAGATATGATTTCAGCTAAGCCTATGGATAGACTTATATGTGGAGATGTTGGCTTTGGTAAAACTGAAATTGCAATGCGAGCAGCATATCTGGCAACTCAAAACCAAAAGCAAGTCGCTATTTTAGTACCAACTACTATTCTAGCTCAACAGCATTATAATAGTTTTAAAGATAGGTTTACTAACACAGCTGTAAATATTGAAGTTATTACTCGCTCTAAAACAGCAAAAGCGCAAGAAGAGCTCTTTGAGAATCTTAAAAAAGGTAGTGTTGATATAATTATTGGTACACATAAATTAATCTCATCAAAGATAGATTTTAAAAATCTAGGTTTATTGATCATTGACGAAGAACATCGTTTTGGTGTAGCGCAAAAAGAGAAATTAAAATCACTAAAAGCTGAAATAGATATATTAACAATGTCAGCAACACCAATTCCTCGAAGTTTAAGTATGGCATTTTCAGCACTAAGGGATTTATCGATTATAGCCTCACCACCAGCAAAACGTCTATCTGTTAAGACTTTTGTTAAAGAATATGATACTAATATTATTCGTGAAGCAGTAAGTCGTGAAACTATACGTGGTGGACAAATCTTTTATTTATATAATAAAGTAGAAACTATAGAGAAGAAAAAAGAAATTCTTCAAGAATTATTCCCTCGTTTAAGAATAGCAATAGCTCACGGTCAAATGAGTGAAAAAGAAATCCAAAAAGTTATGTTTGATTTTAAACATAATAAATATCATATCCTACTTTGTACTACAATTATTGAGACAGGAATTGATATTCCAAATGCTAATACTCTAATTATTGAAAATGCTAACAACCTAGGACTTGCACAACTCCATCAACTAAGAGGTCGTGTTGGTAGAGCACATCACCAAGCTTATGCCTATATGCTAATACCTAATGAAGCTAGCATAACTAAAGATGCTATTAAAAGACTAGAAGCAATAGGAAATACAGAATCTTTAGGTGGTGGTTTTACCTTAGCTAATCATGATTTAGAGATTCGTGGTGCTGGCGAGATTTTAGGTAAAGAACAAAGTGGAAATATTGATGGTATCGGTTTAAATCTTTATATGGATCTTCTAGATAAAACTATCGCTAATCTAAAAGCTGGTAAAAAACTTCATATTGAAGAAGTAATAAATTCCACCATTTGTGAAGTTGAGCTTAATATTCCTACACTAATACCTGATTATTATATCTATGATGTAAATACCCGATTAAATATTTATAAAAGAATATCAAAAGCTGATCATAAAGATTTAATAAATATCAAAATTGAACTTATTGATCGCTTTGGAAGACTACCTCTAGAAGTTACATATCTTCTAAAAGTTGCTCATATAAAGATAGATGCTATTGCACTAGGTATTGGTCAAATCAAAATGTTTGCTACTTCAGGAAAAATTAGTTTCTCAGATATTAATAAATTTGAACCACAAAAAATAATAAAACTACTACAATCTCAACCAGCGGATTTTAGACTTACCAAAGACCAAGATTTATTAATTACAAAAGCTACAAAAACTGCCGAGCAAAGAATTGAGTTTGTTGAGATTTTTTTAAGAAAGATAGCTTAACTAATATACAAAATATTGTAAATAAGATCTCTAAAGAGTTTTATTTGTAATATCAAAAACTTTGACATCTATTGATAAGCTCTCTCCACCGCCACCACGATAGATTGTTCCTGTTGTTGGTGTAGCATCAATATACGTTCTACCACAAGCTATACGTACATGATCGCTATTTACTTCGCAACCATTTGTGGGATCATAGCCTACCCAACCAATCCATGGAATATAAACTTCAACCCATGCATGAGTAGCATCACTCATAGCAGTATTATTATAATGTCCGCCATTGAATATATAACCAGTACGATAACGAGCTGGTATACCTAAGAGCCTCGCTAGACAAATAAATAAATTTGAAAAATCTTGACAAACTCCTTGTCTAGTAACATAAACATCATATGCAGTAGTTGTAAAATTAGTAGAACCTGAAACATATCTATATTCATAATAAATGGTCCTATTTATATCATCTAGTACTGCCATAATATCACTGTCATTTCTTTTTACAAATGAGACTGCATATTCCATTAATTCCTCAAGCTGAGTTTGTGGTAGCTCTACAGATAATAAATATGGTGTCATCATTTGTCTTTGCCACGGCATCCATGTTATTGGCATCGTTGTACGCGTGCTTATAGATCTTTTGCGTACGCTATGATCAGTACTTATAGCAACTTTTGTTTTCATTTCTATTGTAAATTCTTTATAAGGTTCTTTAGTCTTTAAAAAGACAACATCATTGCCAAAAACATCTGTATATTCTTCTTGTTCACATGCTACAGATACATTAAGATCATAATTAAGTATTCTCTGTTTTGTATCCACAATTGGTTTCATACGAACATTATGTTTACTTAAACTTACGGGAAGCTCATAGGTATATTTTGTGGTATGAATAATCTCCAAAATTCTTTCTGAGACTTTAAGCATCTTATTCTCGATAGGAACATTTAACTGCTCGGGTTGATACTTATGTCCTCCAAAATTGCTACTATTTTTATCACTATTCCATACAATACGCCCATGAGAAGCTACTACCATTTGACCTGGTAATAATTTTCTCCATGTATCTTTTACATTATTATTATTTGAAAATATAGTATAAGTCCTAAGTCCATCCTCATATAAACCTGTAGCTATATTTATATAACCAATATCTAAATTATTACTATTTGTTGGAGGAAAAAATTTCTGATAATAAATTGGATTAAAATCATTTTTATCTTGATAAACTATTGTTATATCACCATTAGATAGAACTAAGTTTACCTGCCCTGCTTCATTGACTTGTTTTAATAGATCATATAGGTAAAAAAGATTATCATCATCTAACTCCCTAATATTTTTCTTTCTTAGCTGAGATAAAATCCAACATAATATATATTCAGAATCTGTTTTACCTACAGGCTCATAGTCAGAAAAACTTAGACATAACGTACTTTGATACATTCTATTCAAATCACCATTATGAACAAGAGTCCATTCCTTACCAGCATGTGGCTTCATAAAAGGCTGAAGATTTAAGTTAGTTTTATCAAACAAACTATGACTATAAATATGTCCAATAAAAGTACTCGAACAAAAGTTAGGATTATCTTCAAAAAAAGTACTTAAAGAATCTACATTCTCAACATAACTATCTTTTAAAATTGAAACAGCATTATGATCATCACTATACCAACCAATACCCCACATAAACTCTTGTAAAGTTGTTGCATCATCTGCTAAAAAATTAATTCGTGGAGATATCGGACAATCTGACGATATAGCTAAAATATTACTAAACATTAAATATTTTTCCTTTTATTTCTATCCTTCTAGCATTGCTATATAGAAGTCCACATCAGATATAAAGAATTCTTTTGAGATAATAGTTGTGAGTTCTGCCATTGAATTTATTAGATAAGTAATAAACTCATGGTTTCTTTCTAGTAAAGATTCTGTAGAATTTCTTTCAAAATATTTTATTATTTCTTCTACTTTTGTTCTTGATCGCATACCTACTCCAGTTGAGTGATATGACACTCTTTTCAATACAGCAAGACAATCATTTAAACAGAAAGCTATAGTTCTAGGATAATCATCAGATTTTAGCAAAAATTCTGCTACATCTTTTCTATTAATATCTAAATCTGCTTTGCGCATAAATGCATCTTTAGACATTGTATTTAATAACATTTCTTGCCAATATTGAGATTCATCCATACTTTCATTTTTTGATGCAAGACTAATATCCCTTTGATGATGAATATCACCAAGTCTTAATGTAAAGTCAACTCTCTCAATAAGCATACCTAACTTCATAAAATTATAGGTATCATTTCTTAAAATAAAGTTATGATAAAATCCTATCCATAAAAAACAAAACTTAATAATTTTCTTACAAAAATCATCTAGATTTACCATAGAAAATCTATGTGTTTCAGCTGAGTTGATCCATAACCATAGCTCATTTATCTCTTCCCACATATCTGCAGCAATTAGATCTCTAATTATCCTAGCATTTTCACGCGCTGAAGATAATGATGAATATATCGAAAATGGATTTTCTTTATCCCAAATTAAAAATTCTTGAATCTTTTTAGCATTAGATATTGCACTATAACCACACTTCTTAATAAACTCATCTTTACACCCTAATACAACTATCAAAGGGTACCAAATATCTTCTGCATCTCCATATATCTCAAGCTCTACATTATATGCAACATTTATAGCGTTAGTTAACATTTGAACTCTTTCTATATTTCTACTCAACCAAAAACAATTCTCTGCTGTACGAGATATCATCATTTTTTATCTCTCCCTAAAACCCATGTATCTTTTGAACCACCACCTTGACTAGAATTTACAACATATGATCCCTCTTTAAGAGCCACCCTTGCTAGTCCTCCTGGTAACACCCACGTGTCCTTACCTGTAACTAAAAATGCTCTTAAATCTACCCTTCTAGGCACTACTTTTCCATTTATAAATGTTGGACTTGTAGATAACTCAACTAATGGTTGAGCAATATAAGCTCTTGGTTTTTCTTTTATTTTAACTGCAAATTCTTGTAGCTCTTCAGCTGTAGCTTGAGGTCCAATTAGCATACCATAGCCACCAGAACCATTAGCCTCTTTAACAACTAATTTATCAAGATTACTTAAAACATAATTTCTATCATTCTCTTCGCTACAAAAAAATGTTTTAACTTGAGCTAGTATTGGTTTTTCATTGAGATAATATTCAATCATTTTATGAACATATGGATATATTGCCTTATCATCTGCTATACCATTACCTACAGCATTTGCTAGAACAACATTACCAGCCTTATATGCTTCGATTATGCCAGGTACACCTAGCATACTTTCTGGATTAAAAAACTCAGGGTCTAAAAATTTATCATCTATGCGTCTATAAATTACCGTTACAAGTTTAGGTCCTTTAGTTGTCTTAAGATAGACATAATTATTATGTACAAATAGATCTGAACCTTGGACTAATTTACATCCCATCTTACGAGCTAAATAACTATGCTCAAAATATGCCGAATTATACTGTCCTGGAGTCAATACTACACTTAAACCTTTTTTGCCATCTACAACTGGAAATATGCTTGAAAGAGCTTTTCTTAATTCAGTTGGGTAATCTACTACTTTTTTGATGTTAGTATTTGCAAAAGCCTCTGGAAGTACTTTAATTAAAGAATTACGATTTTCTAAGACATAAGATACTCCTGAAGGAGTTCTTACATTATCTTCTAGAACCATAAAACCACTTTCATCTTTAATAAGATCAAGCCCAGCTATATGACAATATACCCCGTGAGGCGGCTTTACACCTCTCATTTCTGGGAGATATTCTTCAGATGATTCTACAAGTTCTCTAGGAATCACACCATCTTCAAGTATTTTCTGATCACTATATATATCATTTAAGAAAGCATTTAATGCTTTAAGTCTCTGTTTCAACCCCTTCTCAAGCTCTTGCCATTCTTTTTTGGAAATTACTCTTGGAATTAAGTCAAATGGAAAAATCTTTTCTGTGCCTTCACTATTATTATAAACTGTAAATGTAATACCATTTTTCAAAAAAGATGCATCAACAAACTTTTGCTTTTCATATAATGATTCTTCACTTAACTCATCTATAGTTTTAATTGCTTGATAAACATCATTTCGTACATTTCCTTCGCTAGAAAAAATTTCATCATATACTCCATGATAAGGAGTATAACCAGAAAAAACACTATTACTAGACATTTATAAGAAGTCTCCAACTAAAATAACTTAATAAATTCATAGTATTATAAATACCTACTTTTGTACACAAAAACTTCTATCGTAATAGTTTTTAGTTTGGCATAATTAGGTTACTTTCTCCGTAAATTAAATCCTTTTATATAAGTCTAAATTATTAATTAATATAAAAAATCTAATGATTAAGTTTTACATTACTAATAGTTCTTCTTAGATAAATTAGTTGTTCTAACTCTTTTTATTTTTATAGATAATTAATACCGCTTTAACTTCATATAGACGTTAGGTAGCATTAAAAGACTGTTGAATAAATCTTTCAATTTCTATGAATAGGAATATTTTTGCTATTTTTAGTAAAAACTTAGCC